>JBEKJO010000033.1:0-45834 GCA_050011195.1 Verrucomicrobiota bacterium
CGGCGAAGACCAGTTCCGGACGCTGCTGGCGCGCGGCGATCAGCCGCTCGGCGTCGGCTTTGTGGGCGGAGATGGGTTTCTCGACCATCACGTGCAGGCCCTGTTTGAACGCGGCGATGCCCAGGGTCGTGTGCTGGTAATGGGGGGTGGCGATGATGACCGCATCCACCAGGCCGGAACGAATCAGTTCTTCGCCGTCGGTGAAAGTGTTCAGCGGCATGTACCGGTCCAACATGGCCGGCACGGCATCGGCGACGGCCACCAGCTCGGCGCGGCTGATCTTGCCGGCGGTGAGGTAGCCGAAATGGTGCTGCCCAATATTGCCCAAACCGATCAGCCCCAAGCGCACTGTCTTCATGCGCGGGAGTCTAGTCGGCTATTTCAATCTGCCTAGAGGAAATTGCGCGAAATTGCGCGACTGTCAGGCAGACCTCATCAGTGCATTATGACCTTCAATCGGCAGCGTAGACACTCAATTTTGTACTGGCAAACCGTTCCTGAATCGGCTCTGATGGCCTTATGGAACCAACAACGGTAGCCACGATCAACTTTAAGGGCGGGGTCGGGAAGACGACGGTAACTTGGTGTCTTGCCAATGTCGCTGCGGCGACGTTGGATTACCCTACCCTGCTTTTCGACCTCGACGCGCAGATGAGCCTCACCCAAGCGGTTGCCCTGCGACCCGAAACTGGCGGCCTGACGCCGCTAGGCCAGTGGTACGAGAAGGCGATCGCAAACAAACGAACGCTGTTCCATGCGATTGAAGCCTACACGAGCCCGAAAAAAGGCACATACTTCGATTTCCCGATCAAATACGATTTCATCTACCATATTGATGGCAAGAATCTCGACTTCGTTCCTTCCTCTGAGGAGTTCTACTGGTTTGAATTGGAAGTCTTCGACCGTGACCAGATTAAGCATTTCGTGCGAGACCTGCTCGGCAAGATTGCGAACACGCCAAGTATCTTGAAGTACCGTTACGTATTCTTTGATTGCCCACCAAATTTCTCCGTCCTGTCATACTCGACACTTGCTACCTGCAAATTGATTTTGGTCCCTGTCAACCCGGACTTTTATGCGGCACGCGGCCTCAGCTTGATCTTGAAACATTTGAAGCTGCGGATTGAGCCCTTCCCGCTGCCGACAATCGGCGTTTTCATGAACAAAGCCGGCTACCGCACAAACACGGGCTTGTTTCGGGAGACTCGGCTCTATATGGATCGATGCAAAGGCGTTTGCGAGGAGTGGCAGAAAATGGGTTTCAAGGTACATTGGCTGGAAACGTATGTGCCGGACCGGGTGGATGTGAAACGGGCCATCCACTATGGCGGCTGGGCACAGGAGTACACGAGCGACTTCGTGAAGTTGTTCAAAGAGATAGAGAGAACCGTCTGATATGGAAGATCGACAACAGGTTGAGAGATTTTTAGACGAGGTTAGATTGCTCCGGCAAGCGGTGGAGCGAATTGAAGCTCGGTTGGCAGCTTCGCCCTCCAAGGCACGGTCGAGGTCTCGGCAGGTGCCATTATCCGAAGCAGAATGCAAGACCCTCTATGAGGAAATACTGGCCGAGTATCGAGAGGAGCGCACAACCCGAAGGCTGGACATGCTCGGTTCAAGACCAAAAGCTGATCTTTCGCTTTTTTGCTCCGTTAATAACCTTCCCGTTGACATTCGAAGCGGCAAGAGCGGTATCCGCGAGCAAATCCTCGCTCGCATTCGCGAAGACGAGCAGCTCAGTGCTTCCTATCCAATGCCGACGAGGGAGCCTGCCTATGTAGCCGAACGTAAAAAGTAAGCACCTCCTCCGAAGAATGACCGAGCCGTTCAAATGCTCGGCTCATTTCCGCCCTAAATCGGCTTTCAACTTGGGGGGAGGCTGAGGAGGGCAAGTTGGTGGAGGTGATGGTCACCAGAGCAGCCATGTGAGCAGCGGCGCGAGGATGATACTTGGCAAGTAATCGGCCAACTCGATCCTTTTCAATTCCAGAATGACCAGTGCCACGCAGAAGACCAGCAGACCGCCGGTGGCGTTGACTGAATCCACCAGGCCGCGCGTTTCGAGCGCCGGCTTGAGGAACTGCGCGCAAACCAGCGTGATTGTGCCCTGAAACGTCAGCACCGGCAGGGCCGCCAGCATCACTCCCCAGCCGAACAGCGAGACGAAGCCCATCGTGGCCAGGCCGTCAATCACCGCTTTCACAGCCAGGGGATAGTAATATCCGGACAAGCCGTCCTGGACCGATCCGAGGATGGCCAGCGGCGCGGCACAAAAAAGCGCGGCGCAGGTCTTGAAACCTTCGCTCAACTGGCGCGGGCCGGCGGGTTTGGCTGCCGCGATTCGTTCCCGCGCGTCCCGGCCCAAACGATTGGACATCTTCTGAAGGCGCAGCAATCGCCCGGTCATTTTCCCGAGCATCAAAGCGAGGACGGCGATGAGAAGTTGCTTGAGTATTTGAGGGAACGACCCGTTCAAGCTTATCCAGGTCAACTGCAGGCCGTAAAAGACCGTGAAGGCCCCCAGGGCGACCTTGACGAAGGATTCCTGCGCCGGCGAAAGCGGCTGTCGCCGCGCCAGGCCGACAAGGCCGCCCACGAGAATTCCCGCCACGTTGAGGGCTGTGCCGATCATTGACGGCATCGTACAGTCCAAAGTCTTGTGTCTAAAGTCTAAAGTCCGCAGTCCAAAGTCCCGGACGGTTGCAGGAGACGACGTAAGGAGTATGGCAGCCCTTTACCCGACGGCGGAGGAGGCGCGGTTCACGGTGGCCATCGTCCACGCCGCGCGAGTGGTGCGCGATTTGAATTTCAGGTATCTGCGCCAAGGCAAAGGCGCGCCCGTGACCGCGCGTTTTGGCCGTGACGGGATTACGATTGTGGACCCGTTCGGTGCGAGCGAAGGGAAGGGGTTTCGGCGGATTTACCGGAGGGCGCTCTAACCAGGGTTTGGCAGAGGAGGATGGACTATGGCCCCGTCACATCTCAACTCTGTCCCCGACCGGCGGCGCCCAAAGCGCTTCTGGAGCCTGGGTGCCACCCTTTGGGCCCCGCGATCTCGATGGTGTCCCCGATCTGCGGCAGCACAAACGGCGCGGTCGTTTGGCGGTGCCAGTCGAAGAACAACCACACCATCTCCTCAGACTCCAGCGGCCTGTCGAAGTGAAATGCCACCGCGCGCGGCGCGCCTCGCGGGCTGAGCTCCAGCACCTCGGCGACGAAGCCTTTGCGCGTGACCCGGTCGCCCGTTTTCCAGGTCCGCCAGCCAAAGAGGAAGTCGTTGTAGGCTTTGAGAGCGTAGGCGGCATGGATTGGCCCGAGGTCAGGGCAGTCAAACAGATCAACCACTTTGGTCGTGAGGATGAGGGTGGAAGCATCCGGCCGGTTCACCTCGAAACCGGTGGTGACCGGGACGAGGATTTTAACGGTTTTGGGCAAGGGCTTGCCGCGATAGAGACGATCAAATGGGACCATAATCAGGGTGGGATCGTTGAGGGCCACGACATCCCGCCCGCCAATCTCCGGCGGACCCTCCAAATCACACCAGTATTCCCACGCCGCGGGAATGGACGGACTTGCAAGCGCCAAGGCGGCCCTGCCCCCGAGCGCCCCGGGGATGTGTGCGAGCACCAGCCAGACCGCAACGCACCACGACATCGCGCGAAGCGGTCCCGGCATGGCTGCGCGCTCCTCCGCCGTGGCGAAACGAGCGAGAAAGGAGGCGATCACCCCAAAAGCGCCCACCGCGACAAACCCGAGGTTTTTGCTCAGCGGATAGACCGTTGCCGCGGGCACCAGCGCCAGCAGCATCACCGCCGCCCAAAAGCGCGTTACCCGGTCGCGCCGCAGAATGGGCAGGAATACGGTCGCGCAGAGCAGATTGAAAATGACGAAGCCGACGGCGAGCACGGTTTGCCATCTCGCGTTCAGCGCGAACGCCACCTCGGGCGGCAGGCCCGTCAGTTGCCCGCCGAGCAGCGCGTTGACTCTGGCCGCGAGGTTCTTCAGGAACAAGAACGGCTCATAGCCTGGGTCAATATAAAGAAGGAAATTCCTCACGCCGAAACCTGAGCCGGCATAAACGGCCCGCCAACCGAGCACCACCGCGGCGGTGGGCAATAGGCTGGTAAGGCGCGTCCGCCACCCGCCCGGCTCGAGCACCAGCGCATACGCCACGAGAAACGCAAGCGTGGATGCCCCGCCCTCGTCGGCCAGCAACGACAGCAGCAGCCATAAAGCGGAAAGCCACATCCAGGCGCTGGATTTGGTTGTTCGCCACCGCAGGTGCGCGTGCAGACAGAGCAGCCCGAAGACAAGCGAGATGACAAAGCCACGGTTGGCCACGAACATCACAGGGAAATAGGTGTTTTTGTCCAGCAAGAAGAGGCACGCAGCCAGGCCAGCCACACAAACGCCCGACTGCACTTTCAGGCCGGCGCTGGACGCGGCGGGTCTCGTCTGGAGGCCGCCGCCATACGAGCAGGTCGCCATCCTGCGGTAAAGGGTGCCCACCAGAAAAACCGCCAGGGCGTACCACGCGATATTGTGCGCGTGCATCAGCGCGGGCGTGTTGGGAAACAGCCGGTAATCCAGCCAGTGCGTGAACGCGGTGAAAGGCCGCCACAAGGCGATGGTCCAAGCCTCGGGCGTCCACCAGGGCACTATGCCGTAGTCTCTGGCGCGCGCGGCTGCCTCCTCGCCTTTACACGGGAACACGAACAGATTGCCGAGCACCGTGCCGAGTTTGCCCGACTCGCTCGGCACGAACCCGGTATCCATGATGCGAGCCGGCAACTCCGCCGGGGTAAACTGCTTCAACCGCTGGATAAGGTCATCGCAGAACAGCCCCGCCCAGAGGGCGGGCAGCATTAAAACAATGGCCGCGAGCGCCAACGCCAAAGGGAGCCTACGGTGGCACAAAAGGTGTCGGGCCAAGGCGGTCGGCTTTGCTGTTTTATTGTTCATAGGAGTCAGGCGGTCCCCGGTCAGCAGGGGCCGGCTGGCATGTTTTGTCTGCATGGATAGACAGGGCAAACTGCTGGCAGTCACGCGCTATCGGGCGTCAGCAAGGAACTCTGCACAGAGCTGCCACTTCCGCCTTTTCATCCGTGCCTATCCATGTTTCCCTGAGGCCTGAGTAATATTCGGCGGATTTACCGGAAGGCGATTTAACCACGCCTTGGTGAGGCCCTGGGGCTATACAGATTCGACCGGACGCGGTGTCTATCGGTTGGCGGGGCGCATATTGAGTTTCTTCAGGCAATGAACGGTGAAACCGGACATTCCGCAGAACGAGGCGAGGCCCCCGAGGCAATTGCCGAGGGTCTTCCGGGCGCGTCGGAGCGTGAACCCTTCTTCCAACGAGCCGATTGGTTGAGCGGCGGCCTGACGACCGTGCTGGCATTCATCGTCTATTGGGTCACGCTGGCGCCGGAGGTCACGTTGGAGGAATCGGGCATCTTCTCAGCCGGCGCAATGTACGCCGGTGTGCCGTATCCGACCGGGTATCCACTCTGGACGGTTTATGGCTGGCTGTTCACCCGTCTGCTGCCCTGCTCGAATATCGCGTGGCGGGTGGCGATGTCCTCAGCCGTGGCGGGCGCCCTGACCTGCGGGGTGATTGCGCTGATGGCGTCACAAGGCGCTGGGGGCATACTGGAAGGGACTGCCGGCCTTCGGCGGCTGGCGCCCAAAGCCAGTCAAGCTCTGCGCGTTGTCTGTGGTTGTGTTGCCGGCCTAGCCTTTGGCTTGGACAGCGCCTTCTGGCGCAAGGCGGTCGTCGTTGACCCTTGGCCGCTGAGCATATTGCTGCTGGCCACGGTGCTGTGCTTGCTGATGCGGTGGCTCTATGCGCCAGACCGGAGGCGCTGGCTCTACGCCGCCGCGCTGGTGTACGGTCTCACGTTGACCAACAGCCAGGCCCTCGCTATGGCAGCTCCGGGTTTAATGTTCATCGTCTTGTTTGGCACGCCAAGGCTGGGCCGCGACCTCTTCTGCGCAGCAACGGTGCTGCTCGGCGTCGCCCTCATGGCGCAGGCTCTGGGATTGCTCCCGGAGGCGCTGGGCTGGTCAATAAGGAACCTCCTCGTGTGGCGGGTCTGCCTTATTGCCGAGGTCATTCTCCTGTTGCTGTGCTCTGGGTTGGGGCTAAAGACTCGCGGTGTCTTCACGGAGTGGAAAGGGGTGCTGGCGTTAAGCGCGATGCTGGGACTGGGGCTGGCAATGTATTTATACGTGCCGCTGGCCTCGCATACAAACCCACCGGTCAATTGGGCCTACCCGCGCACAGTGGAAGGCTTTGTGCACTCCTTGACCCGCGGCCAATACGAGCCTGTGCATCCCACGGAAAGCTTGAGCCGATACGCAGAACAGCTTGAAATGTGTGTCGAAAACGTGCCGGCAGACTTCGGCGTGATTTACGTGCTGCCGGTCCTGGTTCCCTTCTGGTTCCTGCGTCGGATGCGCGCCGAGGAGCGCCGTTGGATGCTTGGGTTGCTGGCCGTTTACCTTTGCTTGTCCTTGTTGATGGTCGCTCTGCTGAATCCGGCTTCTGACCGGGCCAGTTTCCAGCTCGTCCAAAGGTTCTTCTCCGCGTCGCATCTGCTGCTGGCAATCTGGGCCGGCTACGGCCTGGCGCTGCTGGGAACGATCCTGACCAAGGCGGAGCACGCATGAGGTTTTACTTCTATCTTTTCATCTGTGTCTATCTGTGTTCATCTGTGGTTTGACGTATGGGCAAAGAGTTCAGCATTACGCCGCGCAACGTGGCGCGGGTCGAGACCAAGTATCGCCGGATCGTCACACCACTGCCGCATCCGGACTCGGCGCCGACGCTGGAGAAGCTGCGCCGGTTTGAGCCGCAGGCCATGCGCGGCCAGCCGCCGCTGGTGTGGGACCGGGCCGAGGACATTTTTGTCTATGACAAATACGGGAACCGGTGGCTGGACTGGAGCAGCGGCGTGCTGGTGACCAACGCGGGCCACGGCGCGCCCGAAGTGCGCCAGGCGATCATTGACCAGGCGAACAGCGGCCTGCTCCACAACTACGTGTTTCCCAGCGAGGAGCGCGCCGCCCTGGTGGAACAGCTCGTCCAGCTCGCGCCCAAGGGCCTGGATAAAGTTTTCCTGCTCACGACCGGTTCGGAAGCGACCGAGTGCGCCATCAAGCTGGCCCGCTCGCATGGGATTCGCAAAGGCGGGACGCAGAAAATCGGCATCGTCGGCGCGGAGCGCGGTTTTCACGGGCGAACGCTGGGCGCCCAACAAGCCGGCGGGATGCCGGGGCAGAAAGGCTGGATCGTCAACGAGGACCCAGCGATTGTGCAGGTCCCTTTCCCCGACGGGTATTGGACTGAGGACACGAGCTTCGAGTTGTTCCTGGCGACGCTGGCCAAGAAGGGGTTGCGGCCGGAGAACGTTGCGGGGGTGATGTTCGAGACGTATCAGGGCGTGGGACCGGATTTCGCGCCGGCAGACTACATTCACCAGCTTGCCAAATGGTGCCAGGCGCACGACGCCTTGCTGGTGTTCGACGAGGTCCAGGCCGGGTTCGGGCGCACGGGCAAGTTCTGGGCGTTTGAGCATTATGGGGTCACGCCGGATTTGATTTGCTGCGGCAAAGGCATCAGCAGTTCGCTGCCGCTCTCGGCAGTGATTGGCCGCGCGGAGGTCATGGACCAGTTTCCGCCCGGCTCGATGTCCAGCACGCATTCGGGCAACCCGGTCTGCTGCGCCGCGGCACTGGCCAGTTTGAAGAAGATCACCGGCGAGAACCTGACGGAGAACGCAGCGCGCATGGGGGAGATTCTGGCAGCCGGCCTGAAGGAGATTCAAGCGCGGCACGCGGACTTTATCGGGCACTGCACTTGCCGAGGACTGGTTGGCGGGCTGCAAATGACCAAGCCGGGCAAGCGGGAGCCGAACCACGATTTGGCGCACGAGGTCATCGAGCGCTGCTTCCACAAAGGGCTGCTGTTCTTCTCCCCGGTGGGCGCGTGGGGGCAGACCGTAAAGATTGCGCCGCCACTGACGATCCGCGAGGGGGCGGTGCGCGAGGGCCTGGCGGTGCTGAGCGAAGCGGTGGACGAAGCCGTCGCCGCTTCGAAGCAGCCGGGCAAGCGCGAGCGCCGGGAGCCGGCGACCAACGGGGTTTTGGGTTAGGGCCTTCAGCCCCCGCCCCAACACTCCATTACTCCATCACTCCATCACTCCATTTCCGCATTTTCTGCAATTTCGAGGTGTCAATTTCGAGGTTGCAAGTTGCGGCCAGAGGCGGCAACTTGTCGCCCTCAGGGTCGGGGCGTAGCGTAGCCTGGCTAGCGCGCTTGTTTCGGGTACAAGAGGTCGTGAGTTCGAATCTCACCGCCCCGACCATTTTTCCCTGGGGACCTGAGAAGGGATGAGTCTGTGGGCTGTCACGCTCATTATCCTCACTTTTCCGCTTGCCTTCCCCTGGCGGCTGCCAGCACGCTGCCCGCCAATGCAGACGCTCGATCGCTCTGTGTGCCACTCGCGAACATCCGACCTTCACCCGGTCATGGCGGCAGGGTGTTGTTCGCCGTCGGATGAGGCCGCGCAGTGCCTGTTAGCTAACCCCAAAGAAAGGAATACTCGTGAGCTATTGTACGCGAATCACCTCGCTGGCCTTCGCTTCGGCGTTGGCCTGGACGGCCACTGCGGCTGAACCCGCAGACAGCTCGTCCCCCACCTCGTCCGCTTCTTCCACTTCCCTCACCACACCGCCCGTCGCGGCGGATAACGCCTCCGCCAGTTCGGGAGACACAAACGTCACGGCGCAAGCCGGGAAACCGACGCCGTTGCCGTTGCACGAGATCGAAGGCAACGGCGGTGTCTTTTCCACGCTGTCGGCTTACCTGGTCAACCCGCCGCGCAACGGCGAACCAGTCGGGCGGCCCCAGCATCGGTTTTGGCTACATCAATATGGGCTACGGACGAGACTTGGCGGCGCTGACGGTGACTGAGACCCCCTGGGAACGTCTCGAGCTGGGCTTCGGCTATGACCTGCTGAACCTCGGGGATCTGCCGACGGCGATCGTGGCGCAACATGGTCCGCAGATTGGCAGCACCCTGGGGATGTATAACGCCAACGCGCGGCTGCAAATTCTGAAGGAAGACGAGTTCGGCCAGAAATGGCTGCCAGCGATCACAGCCGGGATTCATTACAAGTACAACGATGGCATCAACCAGATCAACAACCAGCTTGGGGGAGGGCTGACCAAGACCGGGCTCTCGAACGATGAGGGTTTAGATTTCACGCTCTACGGTTCAAAGATGCTTGCGTTCCTGCCCCGGCCAGTTTTGGTGAACCTAGGCGGGCGGGCGACCAAGAGCGCGGAGATCGGCTTGTTGGGCTTCACCGACGAGTATAGTTTTGTCTTTGAGGGCAGCGTAGTGGTGTTGGTCACGGGCCATATCATGCTGGCGGCTGAATACAAACAGCAGCCCAGGGGATTCACTCCGATCCCCGGTCTCATCGGCGCGCCCGATGACTGGTGGACCATTGATGCCGGTTATGTGGTCAACTCGCACATGACTGTCGCGGTGGGCTACGGCCACTTCGGCACGGTGGCGAACCATGAGGCCAACGGCGTCTGGGGCATCACCACGAAGTGGGAGTTCTGAGTGTTAACCGAATAACGAAAGGCGAACCGAGTATGAAATCGATAAAGAACATTGGACTGGAAAATGTGCAGGCAGTGTATGGGGGACCCGAGGGGGACCTCTGGGAACTGGTGATGGGCGAGCAAATCCACATCGGCGGTTTCCAATCCTCCATGGATTTGGCCAAGCGCGCGGGCATCGGGGCGGACATGCAGGGGATTGACCTGTGCTGCTGCAATGGGGCCGGGATGCGTTTCCTGGTGAAGTTCTGCAACGTGGCGGCCATGCGGGGTGTGGATGCCACCACCAAGGTTGTGGAGCGCGGACGGCAGCGCTGCCAGGCCGCAGGGCTGGACCAGAAAATCAGCTTCACGCTCGCCAATGTCTGCGCCAGCGGGCTGCCTTCGGCCAGCGCGGACTTCGTGTGGGGTGAAGACGCGTGGTGTTACGTGGTGGACAAGGCAAAGCTGGTTGCCGAAGCGGCGCGCCTGGTGAGGCCGGGCGGACTGATTGCCTTCACCGATTGGATCGAGGGGCCGGCGGGGCTATCTCCGCAAGAAGCCGAGCGTTTCCTGACCTTCATGAAGTTCCCGAACATCCAGGACTTGAAGGGGTATAAAGACTTGCTAACCGCCAACGGTTGCCAGGTGCAAATGGCCGAGGACACTGGCCGGTTCGCCCCATACGTGGACCTCTACCTGGACATGCTGAACAAGCAACTCACCTTCGACGCGCTGCGGATCATCGGGTTTGACCTGGCGTTGATGCAGGCGCTGGGGGGCGAGATGGTCTTCATGCAGCAACTGGCTCATGCGGGCAAAATCGCTCAGGGCATCTTCATCGCCCGGAAGAAGAGATGAGGCATACGCAACGCTCAGCTTGAGCGAGGCGGCAACGTTTCCGCTCAAGTTGGCCGGAGGGCTGGTCCAGTTTGTTCACGGTCAGCCCGAAATCATTGGATGACCAAGCTGTGTTTGCGGCTGGGGTGACGAATCGCCAGGTTTCTTGGCGGGTGTTTGTTTCGCAGCGAGGCGGGCAGCGAGCCACCGGGCGGCTTACTGCGTAAAGATTAGCTTTGCCCCGGCGATCAGGAGGACGACGGCCAACAGACGCTTGATAACGGTGTGCGGGAACCGGCGGCTGCCGAAATAGGAACCCACGGCGCCACCGATGACGACGGCCAGCGCTAGTGTGAGGGCGAGCGGGGGAAGCCGCCGGGTGCTGGCGAGATTGCCGAGGAGGCCCGAGGCGGAGTTGACGAGGATGAAGAGGGCGGAAACAGCCGCCGCCGTCTTGGTGCGGGCCCAGCGCATCAGCAGGAGCAGCGGGGTCAGAAAGATGCCGCCCCCGGTGCCCGTCAGGCCGGAGAGCAAACCGAGGCCGGCGCCGATCGAGAGGGCCGCCGGGCGGGAAGGGTCATGGAGCACCTCGTCGTCGCCGGGCCGCAGGAGAAAGCGCGCGGCAGAGAACCAGAGCACCAGGCCGACGGCGGCTTTGAAGACGTGGGTGGGAAGGTTGAGGTAGCCGCCGAGGAAGGCCGCCGGGATGGAAAGGAGCGCAAAGGGCCAGAAGAGCCGCCACGAGAGATGCCCGGCGCGCCAGAATTGCCACGCGCCAATGCTGGCCACGAGCAGGTTGAGCAGCAGCGCGGTGGGTTTGATCACCGCGGGAGCCAGGCTGAAGAGAGACATGACGGCGATGTAACCGGACGCGCCCGCGTGGCCGACCGAGGAATAGAGGAAGGCCACCAGCAACACGCCGGCAGCCAGAAAGGGAAGTTGTTCGGGCGTCATCGGTCGGAGCGCGGCTCTGCTTCACCCTCAAAGGGGATCAGAATGGAAGTCTGGCGGTCAGAATAACGTTCCGATGGTAGAGCGCATGCTCCGTAACCGCGAACTGAGAGCCTATGCCAAAGGTCAAACCCAACCGCCCGGCGATGGGTATTCGCCCAATGAGCAGCCCTGGGGTGAGAAAAAGCTGGTTTAGCCCCTCATGTACGCCATCCGGCCAGTAAGTATAGTTGGCTTCCACTTCCGGCCAGAAGTATTTCATCACGCGATACTGGAAGGCGGTGTTAAACAAAACCGGCGTTCCGGCTCCTGTCCGCACCCCGCCATCGTCGGGCACGGAAACGCCCAGAGTGCTTTGGAAATCAAAATCGCCCCACCCTTTGCCGAAGGCGATGGTGGGACTATAGGTGAAATGATGTGAGGTGGTGCTGTCGCTGCCGTTCGGCACGGTTAAACCCATGAAGGCCGTCACAATGTAATTGCCCTCTTGTTCGTTAGCGGAGAGCAAGCGGTATTTGATGAGGAAACTCTCATCGGTCCATCCGTATCCGTCTTTGGGCGGTGAAATGCGTTTAGTTTGCCAGGACGGAATCCCGATGATGACTTCGACCGGGTCGAAGGGAATCAGTTCGACTCCCTTGCCGCCGCCGCCGCCGTAGCTGGTCAAGGGGTGCCCGTTGGCCTGCGACTCCCACATCTGGTCGTAACGAAGCTCTTCCTCCAGACGGGGCGTGACGACCACCAGCGGCGTGACCCAGTGCGGCTGCTCCGACTGGATTTGCGACACACGCGTAAACCAATTGCTGAAATAATCCACCAGAGGGTTTGAGGAGGATGAGTTGCCGCTTCCGGTCGCAGCGATGTCATCGGCGCGGGAGGGGGCCGCCGCCGTCAGCAGCAACAGGGCCGTGAAAGTGCCCGCCGTTGAAGCGACTTTGCCCGCGAACCCGCCGGCGACTTTGCTTGCCCGCCTCCGGGAAATGGCGGAGATGTTCAATCTGTTTGATAGGGAGAATGACCTGATCAATTTCATAATGGAACGTTGTTAATTGTTATTTGCGCTTAAACCATGACCGACGATCCCGAGATTACAACCGAACCGATATATTCCGTCAAGTATAACGCTAATAAAAACGCCGACAAAGAAAGTGCTGGGAAAGGGCCGGGTTTCGCGCGAAGTTTGGGGCGGCGTTGATTTCGAGCGTTATGCGGAAGAAAAAGTGCATGGCTTCGCCGGCGTCGGTGCTGCCGCGGTTGCGCGTGATGTGCGGCCGGAACGCGGCTTTGGGGCCGGGGCGGGTTCAGTTGCTGGAACTGATCGGGGAGACCGGCAGTTTGCGGGCGGCGGCGGGGCGGATGGGCATGGCTTACATGACCGCCTGGAAGCACGTGAAGACGCTGAATCGACGATTTCGGTCGCCGGTGGTGGTGGCCCAGCGCGGGGGCCAGACTGGCGGCGGAGCAGTTCTCACCGAGATGGGGAGGCGGGTGGTGGCCCTGTATCACCGGATGGAGGAGCAGAGCCAGGCCGCCATTCAGGAAGACTTTCGCGAGTTCGAGACTCTTTTGAAGCGGGTAACGCGGCGGGCTGCGCATGGGCCGAGTGCCGGGGGTGGCGCGTGGAAACAGCACCGTCAAAAAGCCAATTGGCCATTTGCCGACAGCCACAGCCAATACCATTTGCCATCACGCCTGAAACCACGAAAGCGGCCAGGGCGAAGGCCGAGCGTGAGCGGCGGACGAGGAGCACAGCGTTCCCGGCGATGAACCGCGAGGCTGCGGGTGGCTTGCCAGACGGGAGCGGCTGGGTATCATCGCGAGGATGAGTGGAATTGATTGCATTGCGGCGTTGAAGGCGCTGGGTGAGTTGAACCGCATGCGCATCGTGCGGCTGCTGCGGAAGGAGCAACTGGGGGTAAATCAAATCTCGGAGCGCCTGGGAATATCGCAGTACAACGTGTCGAAACACTTGCGGATTCTGAAAGAGGCCGGGCTGGTGCAAATGGAAAAGGAGGGCCAGCAGCGGCTGTATGCGGTGGTCCCGCGTCTGAAGAAGCAACTGGCTGCGAACAAGAACGTGCTGGAACTGGGCTGCTGCACGTTCCGGTTTGACAAGTTGCCGAGGTAGGTCCCCTCCCCAGCGGGTTCTTGGAATTGGATTGCCTGGGCGGGAAGCTATATGCATAGTTGCGCATATACACTTTGATCACGAACCTATGACAACACCCAAATCCAACGGCGGAGCAGCGGGCGGCACCGGCAAGGCGCGGTTTATCATGATCGGGGGCTTCCTCGGCGCCGGCAAGACGACGGCGGTGGGCAAGCTGGCGGCGCGGCTGACCGGGCAAGGGTTGCGGGTGGGGCTCATCACCAACGACCAGGGCCGCAACCTGGTGGACACCGCGATGCTGCGCTCGCAAGGGTTCGCGACGGAGGAAATTCCGGGCGGGTGTTTTTGCTGCCGGTTCAATTCGCTGGTGGAGGCGGCGCGGAAGCTGGCCGAGCGGAGCCGCCCGGAGGTGTTCATCGCCGAGCCGGTGGGGAGTTGCACGGACCTGGTGGCGACGGTGACGTATCCGCTGCGGCGGCTTTACGGGCAGGATTTCACGGTGGCGCCGGTGAGCGTGCTGGTGGACCCGATTCGGGCGTTGCGGGTGTTCGGCGTGGAGGAAAGCGGCAGCTTTTCGGAGAAGGTGCTCTATATCTATAAGAAGCAGCTTGAGGAGGCGGACCTGGTGGTGATCAGCAAGTGCGACTTGCTGGATGAGGCGCGGCTGGCGTCGTTGCGGGCCGCCCTCGCGGCGAGATTTCCGGGCAAGGAAATCCTGGCGGTGTCACCGCGGGAGGGAATCAATCTGGAGGCGTGGTTCGGGAAGATTGCCCGCGAAGAGCAGACTGCGGAGAGAGCGATGGAGGTGGATTACAAGGTTTATGCCGATGGCGAGGCGCTGCTGGGCTGGCTGAATTGCACGGTGCTGCTTTCGGCGAAGAAGGCGTTCGATGCGGACCTGTTTCTGAAGGAACTCGCGGGCGAGGTGCAAGCGCGGCTGCGGGCCGAAGGGGCGGAGGTGGCGCACCTGAAGATGACGCTGAGCCCCGAGGGCGGGTTGGGGGAAATAGGGGTCGTGAACCTGGCGCGGAACGACTTTGTGCCGGAGCTTTCGATGACACTGGGGGAGCCGGTCGAGAAGGGGGAGCTTATTATCAACCTGCGGGCAGAGGCGGCACCGGCGTTCCTGGGCCGAGTGGTCCGGCAGTCGTTGGGAGCGGCCGCCAGCGCCTTTGCGACGCTGGAAGTCCAACTGGACCACTTGGAGCACTTCCGGCCCGGGAAGCCGACGCCGACGCACCGGTTTGCAAAGGTTGCGGCATGAGGCGGGTGCCAAGGTGGTTTACAGGGGAGTTCTTCGGCACGTTCCTGCTGGTGTTTTTCGGGTGCGAGAGCGTGTGCGCGGCGGTGACGACCGGCGCGCAGGTGGGGGTGTTCCAAGTGGCGATTGTGTGGGGGCTGGGGATTGCGACGGCGATCTATCTGACGGGGGCACTGAGCGGGGCGCACCTGAATCCGGCAGTGACGCTGAGCATGGCGGTCTGGTCGAACTTCCCGAAAGGAAGGGTACTGCCGTATCTGGTGGCGCAGGTTTGCGGGGCGTTTGTGGCGTCCGCCGTGCTGTATTTCGTGTTCGGTGACGCGCTACGGGTGTTTGAGAGGGAGAACGGCATCGTGCGGGGCCAGGCGAGCAGCGAGGCGAGCGCGATGGTATTCGGGGAGTTCTATCCGAATCCGGGCGGGCGTCCACTGACACCCGAGGCGCGGCTCCGGATGCTGCCGGCCGCGGCTTTTGGCGCAGAGGTGGTTGCTACGGCGGTCCTGCTGCTGGTGATTTTCTGCGCGACAGACGAGCGGAACAAGGCGCGCCCGCAAGTTCTGACAGCGGCGACGATCGGCCTGACGGTGACGCTGTTGATTTCGCTGGCGGGGCCGCTGACGATGGGGTGCTTCAATCCGGCGCGGGACCTGGGGCCGCGTGTGTTTTCGGCGTTGGCGGGCTGGGGCAGGTTGCCGTTCCGGGTGAATGGCGCCGGATGGTGGGCGGTGTACATCGTTGCGCCGGTGGTCGGCGGGCTGGTCGGCGGAGGTATCTACACTGCCTGTTTCAAGCGGGCGTACCAGGAAGGTGACGGCGCAGGGGTTTAAGGACATCGTTCCGGGGGCCGAGGACGATGCCGGCTTCAACCGCATTCTGCAGGACGATTACGGCGGCTGCCGGCACAACGGGAAGGCCAACTACGTCTTTGCCGACGGGCACACCGGACTGTATAACGCTAACGACCTCCGTCGCGATGAGGTTGAATGCTGGTGGTCGCTCCAGTTGGACGCGCACGCCCAAGGGTTGGCGCCCGCCTTCCGGGCGGAAGGCAGCGCGCCCTGACATTTAAGCTCTGGCAAGCCCGGCTACATATCCCGCGAGAATAGTCTTCATATTCGATTTAGCTTGGAGTTTGTTGGCAATCAGGCTCTTCGTTTTGCGTAACGGTCCGCGACGAAGTCCCAACTGACCACCTTCCAGAACGCGCCAATATACTCAGGACGGCGGTTCTGATACTTGAGATAATAGGCGTGTTCCCAAACATCCAGGCCCAGCAGCGGATGCCCGCCCTGGCTAAGAAGCGAGTCCTGATTAGGAGTGGTTTCGATTCTCAAATCTCCCTCAGCCCAAGCGAGCCAAGCCCAGCCGCTGCCAAATACTTTTGCCGCAGCCTCGCTGAATTTGCTTTTGAAAGCGGCAAAACCGCCAAAAGCCTTCTCGATGGCCTGAGCCAGTTCCCCTTGGGGTTCGCCGCCTCCACTCCGGCTCATCATCTGCCAGAAGAGTGAGTGGTTGTGGTGGCCGCCGCCCTGATTCCGAACGGCGGTTCGGATTTTTTCAGGCACTGAATTCAAGTCCTTGAGCAGGTCCGCCACGGATTTCTTTCCGAGCTCCGGGAATTCAGCCACGGCTTTGTTCAGGTTTGCGACGTAGCCGGCGTGGTGCAGGTTGTGGTGAATCTCCATCGTCCGGGCATCAATGTTCGGCTCCAGCGCGTCGAAGGGATAGGGGAGCGGCGGCAGTGTGAATGGCCCGCTGGCGGAGTTCGCCTCGGCGGCTGCGCTCGGGGCCGTTCCGTTCTGCAAGGCCGAACCGATGGCGCAGGCCGTGGCAGCCAAGCCGGCCGTCTTGAGGGCTTGTCGTCGTGTCATCATAGGTGCATTTCTTTCATATAATCTGGATTGGGATAAGAATCAAAACATATAGCTCAGGATCACCTTGAACAGGACCGGCGCGGCCAGTTGATTGCCGGTGAAGTTCTGATACACGGGAATCTCCGCGTCCGCGTAAATTATCACTGGATGAATGTGAAGCTCGATTCCCGGTGACAGCAGGATGCGCTGGTAGCCGGTATCGCCGGGATCGGCGGCGACCCCGCTGTCGCCGGTCCGCTCGGAGAAGAGCACTTGCGCCAGGGGCAGGATTCTCACCCGACCGAGCGAGAGTCCCCGGTAATCAATCCCCGCCGCCGTATCGAGTTCGACGCCTGGACGATATTCATCTTGGATCAGCACCGGCACATCGAGTTGTAATTGCGCAAACCAATCCCATTTTCCATCCTTGGTCAGAGCGCCGCGATAAAAACCGCCGAGTAAAATGTCCGTGCTGCCGGTGCCGATTTGGGTGTCGCGGTCCACCAACTCGGGATCAAACGAATGACTGCCCGTCGGCAATTTCAACCCCAAGGTGACGCCCGCGGACAGGTCCGGGAAGAAGCCCGTGTAAATCCCCTCGACCCGGATGTCGCCAAGCTGGTTCCAGCCTCGCGCGGCGATGTTGCCGTTCGGGTCCGTTCCCCGGAAATAGCGGAAGTCGTAAGGCACCTCGATTTGGGCGCCCCAACTGCCATTGAACATGTATTGCAGACCCACCATGAGAAAGTCGGTCTGAATCTCCTTGTCATCATTGTCGGCCGCCGGCGCCGGCGCCGTGCCGCTCCGATTGTGGTCCTGGTCCTGATACGCATCTTGAACGTAGGCCATCGCCCCAGGGCCGCTGGGAAACATTGAACTCGTGCCGACATCGAAAATGCCGCAGCCGCACGCGCAGGCGTGAGCCAGGCCCCGCGCGAGCATCACGGCCAACACACCACAACTGACTTTTACTGTTACTGCGCGGTCCACGCCAAAGACTAAAGAAAGGCCCAATGCAGGCCGATCGCGCCGGCCAGCGCCACGGCCATCAGAAGTTTGGGCAATCTCGGAAACACAAAAAGACCATACGGCCAACCCCCTCCACGTCAAATCGTTTTTGCACAAGCAAAGCCGAAACAGTCTTGCTGCCGAACTTGCGCCGGTAATTGCACGTAGAAAAATCTTGCGAATACCGCTTGCTATTCGGCCGGAAGGGTGCAGGGTACGGAGGTCTGATAGATAGCTTGTCGCTTCCAGCACATGGTAAATCCTCAGGTGAACCTCGTTCAGTGATGATTTGAAACCCGAAGATCGGGAACGGTTTGGAGATAACAGGATAGAACTAAGGACGTAGAAACATCATAATGAACACAAAATTATTCGTGGGGAACCTTTCGTTCAACACAACTGAAAACGACCTGCAGGACGCCTTCGCGGCGCACGGCACGGTAACGGAGGCCAACCTGATGATGGACCGCTCCACCGGCCGTCCGCGCGGGTTTGGTTTCGTCACCATGGGAACGCCGGAAGAGGCGCAGAAGGCGATGGACGCCCTGAATGGGACCACGCTCGACGGGCGCAACTTGACGGTCAACGAAGCGAAGCCGAGGGAAGAAAGCGGCTCAGGCGGGCACCGCAGCGGCGGGCGGCGTGAGTTCAGCCGGCGCTATTAAGCGCACGATCTCCAGCCAGGCGTGGGGCCAAGGTCCCACGCCTTTTTTCTGACTATTCCCTCGCGGACCGCGCCTCGTGGGCTCAATTGGGCGCGCATCGAGATGTTCGCGTTGAGCGAGCGCGAGATGGGACAATTCGCCTTGGCCCGCAGCGCCGCATCCACAAAGTCGCACTGCGCCACTTTTGGCACGGTGGCAACCACATCCAGATGGATCTGGGTCATCGTCCATCCGGCGGCGATGTCCTCCATCGTCACCGTCGCCGTGGTATCAATTTGACGCGGGCGAAAGCCAGCTTCACCCAGTTCATTGGCCAGCGTCATGGAGAAGCTGCCGGCGTGAGCGGCCGCAATCAGTTCGGGCGGACTCGTCCCGCGCCGTTTAATGTCGCTGCCGGAGGCGTAGGGCGCTTTCTTCAGCACCGCACTCGGGGTGCTGATGGCGCCTTTGCCACGCCGACGGGTCCCCAGCCAAAGAACTGTCGCTTTTCGCGTATATGGTTTCATTCCGCCCCCAGCATCGCCCCGAGGCCGCACCCGCGCCAATACTTAGAATATGCAATGGCGATACCTCTAAGCTATGGGCGGCGAAGCAAAGATGAACGAACTCATTGCCAACGCGCTGGCGCGCGGGTAAAATCAAATCACGTTATGGAACTGCGTCACCTGCGATATTTCGTGGCGGTGGCTGAAAATCTGAATTTCACCAAGGCTGCCGCGAAGCTGCATTTAGCCCAACCTTCGCTCACCCGCCAAATCCATAACCTGGAGGAGGAGATCGGCGTGCGCCTCCTGAACCGTTCCAAAAGTCGGGTGGACTTGACCGAGGAAGGGCGGTCGTTCCTGGTGGATGCCCGGCGCATTTTGGCCCTGGCGACGGAAAGCATCCTGGCGGTGCAGCGTCTCAGCCGGGGCGAAGCGGGTCAGTTGAACATCGCGTATTTGTCCAATTTTGATTTCGAGCTGCTCCCCGAAACGCTCGCGGCCTTCCGCCAAACCTTCCCCCACATCGCGTTGAATCTCTTCGACATGACTCCAGCGGAGCAGTTTCGCGCCCTCGAGGCGCGCAAGATTGATTTGGGGTTTGTGGGGCTGCCTCCTCCGGCAGCCGCCACTGCTTTGCAATGGGAAAGCATCGCCCGGCACAGGACCGTCGTCGTCCTGCCGGCAAAACATCCGCTGGTTAGCAAGCGCCAGGTCAAACTCGGCGAGCTGGAAACGATGTTCTTTGTCGGCATGTCCGAGAAGACGCATCCGGGTTTTCGTAATTGGCTGAGTGAAACGTGCCAGCCGGCGGGCTTTACCCCGAGAATTCTGCAAGACGCCGAGTTGGAACCCGCGCTCATGACCTTCGTCGCCGAAGGCCTGGGCGTCACACTGGCGCGCGAGCACATCAAAAAGTTGCCCCACCCCGGCGTGGCCTTCCGGCCCCTGGCCCCCCCGGTCAAGAGTGACTATTGCATTGCCTGGAGCCGGAACAACGATTCCCGAACCTTGCAACAATACATTGAGATCGTCAAAGGCCTCGCTGCACGCGCCCACTGAACCGGCACGGCTCAACCCATAAACCTGGCTTCGCCTCGATCTGCCCTCGCTCACCCGGGGAAGGAACTCGTCCCCTCCAAGCTTCGCGAATGGAAGCGGCCCCGGATGCTCATCATCTGCCTTTGGCCTTTCTTCGACCCCATAGCTTTGAGCTACTCCCGCCCATTCCAGGCAACGCCTTGCCGGCGACCTCTTCCGATAGATTTAAGCTATCGCGCGCATACTAACAAAGTATTGGGCAGTTGTCCTGGAAGACTGCACAGTTTAATTGGTGGTGAAGGCGGCGCGCAAATAGCGAGATGGATTTGGCCACGCCAGCCAGCCGACTACATCGGAGGCCGAATCAACGGGAAGTGGCGGTTCGGCGCGTTTAGACCCTGACGATCTGTCCAGGTTTGAAGGAGAGGGTGGGCGGGCAGTTCCTGAACCCGTTGCGCCTGAACCGCAGGAAACAATTGATGCCGCGCCGAGCAGCGCAGCAAAGAAATGCAAAACCATGAGCGAAAGAAGATAGCAATATGAAGCTTTCCATAATCCTCGTCCTGATGTGCCTGGGCAGTGCCTGAACCGCAGGGATCAATTGAATGAGCCGGAGCACGAACCGAAGTCATGACGCCACAAATTGTGCCAGATATTGTAAAGTCTTTCGCCGAGTTGTCTTGGCAAGTCGTCGCGCTCGACACGATCGATAACCGGGACGTTTCGCTGCAATTGCTGACCGCGAGCCCGCCGGGGACATCCAGCGGCACGGCGACTCCTCTTGAGCAGGCCATGCAACGCAGCCGCGATCTTCTTGCGCAGCTTGGCCCATGGCATCATGGAGGAATAAACGAATGACCGCCAGATCAGGTTCTTTCAAGTTATGGCTTTAGGAAATGACTGTCGCCGCCCGAACCGTTGGCGGGCAGGCGCGACAGCCCCCAAACGCACCCGCCAACAAGAAATGAAATCATGAATGGATTGACACGTTGGAATCAATTAAAAGAACTGGAAGCCTTGCGACACGGTCTGGGCAGCTTTTTTGGCCGCTCCGCGGTCCACTTGCCCGAAGGCCAGGAGGAACAGATAGCGGTGCCCGAATGGGCCCCGTTGGTGGACATCAGCGAGGACGACAAGGAATACCTGATCAAGGCAGAGTTGCCTGAAGTGAAGAAAGAAGACGTAAAGGTCACGGCGGAGGAGGGCACGCTGACCATCATGGGCGAACGCAAGTTTGAGAAGGAGGAGAAAGGCAAGAAGTATCACCGCGTTGAACGCGCCTACGGCAGCTTTGGCCGCAGCTTCTCGCTCCCGGATGACGCCAGCCCCGGGAAGGTCAGCGCCGAGTTCAAAGACGGCCTGCTTACCGTGCATCTGGCCAAGACCCAGAAGGCCAAGCCGCAGCAAATTGAGGTCAAGGTCGCCTGAGCGGGCGCAGCAGTGAGACGGGCGGCTTCGGCCGGGCCTTGCGCCAGGGCCGAAACATGCGCCAATGATTCGAACAAGAACGAAAATACAAATGAAAATACGACTAATGAAAACACGATTATTCAAAGATAAAAGCCTCGCGGAGGCTAACCGCATGACCCAGTTCGCCTTTCCGGCCCCGACAGCCAGGCAGGTGTCCCTGGCCGGCGACTTCAACAACTGGGACACTAAGGCCGGCCCGATGCACAAAGGGCCTGACGGGGTGTGGCATTTGGGTGTGGCTCTCAAGCCGGGCCGGTACGAATACCGGTTCTTCGCGGACGAAGTCTGGTGCGACGATCCCGCCGCCCAGCAAAAGGCAGCGAATTCACTGGGCACCGAGAATTGCGTGCGCATCGTCTGATCGGCTCGCTCTGAGAAGCACGTCTGGGAAATGGAGTTTCTTATGAAACAGGTTGCGGGTTTGTGGATTGACCACCGGGAGGCCGTCATTGTGATCCTCTCGGACACAGGCCAGAAGACGAGGCGGGTAAAATCCCGTGTGGAAAAGCAACTCCGCCGCTCCGGCCGTTCGCCTTCCGAGGCCCCTTTTGAGGCGCAGTGGTTCCAGCAGATGATTCCCGGGAACGAGAATACTCGGGCCATCTGGCGAGTTACTACGACGAAGTCATTTCCTGCCTTCGCCCGGCCAAAGCGATTCTGCTATTTGGCCCCGGCGAGGCGAAGGGCGAGTTGAGGAAGCGCCTCGAGAGGAACAAACTCGACGTGCGCATCACGACCTGCGAAACGAGCGACAAAATGACGGAGCGCCAGATTTCGCAGAAAGTGCGCCGGCACTATTTGCCGTCTGGCGCTACCCAGCCCCCTGGCAGAAGAAGCCAGCGGTGACTGCGAAGCGAGCAGGAAGGCATTTATTTAACTCAACCTTGCCCCCGCGCCGGGTTTTGCGGTAGAACCTCCCCATGCCGAGCCGGGAAAAACTCGCTGAATTTACCGCGTGGTCCCGCGCTGCTTTCAGTCGTAGGCAGCGAGGGAAAGGGGTTAGTGGGCGAGAAGGGCACGTCCCGCCACGGCTCCAGGCAGGACAATAATCACTCTTTCAAGGACACCAAACGCCGTCGTGGGGCCGTGTTAGCTCGACGAGGCAGACCGAGGGACGGGAGGAACGCGGTCGTGGCCCGCAGAGCAAGATCATAGCGGGACCTCAGCAAAACCACAGTGATTCCGTCGTTGCAGGGTAGTTGAAAGGCAGTTGAAAGGAAGTTGCAAGCCTGTTGGAAGCTTCCGGATTCCCTTTCCCGCCCGGCCGGCCCCCGGGCCGGGCACTGCTGCGGTCCAGCCGCCGAGCGGCGTGGCATCCCGAAGCGCCAGAAGATAAGGTATAGCAGTGCGGAAGGGTTGTCAAGGGTTGCAGGGATTTAACGAGTTTCAAGCCGGCGACCTGCACCGGTGCCGTGGCCGGGCAACTGCTCCAGCGTTGATTGTGTTCATCTGTGGCTCTCTTCCGCATAGCTACGGCGCAGGCGGGTGTTGCGCCCCTGCGGCAACCGGCCCTTGCGCCAATAGCTTTAGGCTATCACCCGGATGCGAACAAAGTATTGGTCAGTTTTCATGGAAGACTGCACGATTTACGCTTGTGAAAGCGAAGCGCAAACAGCGAGATGGATTTGGCCACGCAAGACCGCCGGCCGTATGGGGGCAGGGTCAACGGGAGGCGGCGCCGGCTGGCCTTGAGGCGAACGAAGGGGCGTCAACGATGATATGAGCGAGCACCAAAAACAAACGGCGTTTCTGAAGCAGTGTCTTGTTTATCACGACACCGCTGCGAGTCGCAAATTGGCGGAAAGCCTGGCTCAACTTGAGCGTGACGAGCGTACGCTGCGCCGCGCGGTGTGGCTGGTGGCCAGGTTGGCTGTGCTGGCTGTGGTGGGTATTGGCTACGCAGCGCTTTTGATGGACAACTATCCCGACGGGACATCGGGATCAGTCGCGCATTTCATCGTTAAGGGCTGCTTTGGGTTGGGCTTGGGCTCGCTGATTTGCCTGCTGTCTTTTCTGGGCCTGGGGATGGTTTATCGCATGAATCTGGATCAGCGGCGGGAGGAATGTCGGGAGTTGGTCGCGAGGTTGTTGGAGTCCCGGCTGGGCCAGCCGGTGACCACCGCCTGGCGGGACAGTCAGGTCAGCAGTGGAGGAGTGGAGGGCCAAACTGAAGTTCGATTGAGGACAGAGACGTGAACACGCAATGAGCAAGAAGGTCCTTTTAACCAGTGTCTGCCGCCCGCTGGGGCCGAAACATGGCGATGCGCCTTCGGTCGGCTATGAACTCCTTTACGGGCAGGTGACGCGCGCCCAGGGCCTGTTCAGCCCGCGCACGTTCAACATCCATTATTCCCTCGAGTACATCGCCGAGAACCTCGACGCCCCGACGGTGGTGTTGCAGTATCCATCGGAGCGCGAGTTGATCCGCGAACTCAAGAAAGGCTACGATTACGTGGGCGTCTCCTTCCTGTTCGCGGTCATGCACAAGATGAAAGAGACCGTCGCGCTGATCCGCCAATACGCGCCCGACAGCAAGATTGTGCTGGGCGGCTACGGGACGATGCTCAAGGACGAGGCGCTCAAGCCCTACGGTGATTACTTCTGCCGGGAGGAAGGGGTGGGGTTCTTTCGCCGCCTGTTGGGCGAACCCGAAATCCCGATGCCCTACAAGCAGCCGCTGCTGATAAGCTCGCTCAAGGTATTTGGCTGGAAGGTCTCGGGCACGGGCAAAATCCTGGCCGGGCTGGGCTGCCCGAATGGCTGCGATTTTTGCTGCACCTCGCACTTCTTCAAGCGCAAACACATCCGGCTGCTGCCCGAGGGCAAGGACATCTACGCCGTCGCCGAGCGTTACCTGGACCTGAACCCGGACCTGGTCCTGCTCATCATCGATGAGGATTTCCTGCTCAACAAGAAGCGGGCGATGGAGTTCCGCGACTGTGTGATGAAAGGCGGGAAGACCCTGTCCATCTTCGCGTTCTCCAGCGTCAAAGCCCTCAGCCAATACACCGTCGAGGAGATTCTGGAGATGGGCATTGACGGCTTCTGGATCGGGTACGAAGGCACGCGCTCCGGCTACGCCAAGCAGCAGGGCCGGCCAATCGAGGACATCCTCACCGAATTCCGCGAGCACGGCATCACCATTCTGAGCTCTATGATCCTCGGATTTGATTACCAGAACCAAGCGGTTGTCGCGCAGGAACTGGACGGGCTGATGAAACTCAAACCGGCCCTGGCTCAATTCCTCATCTATGGCCCAGTTCCGGGCACCCCGCTTTACGCGCGGATCATGAAGGAAAACCTGTTGCAGGAGGTGTACGCCAAAGACATGGACCTCTTTTACCGGCGGGGCGACGGGTTCGCCACGATGGTCAAACACCCGACGCTGTCGCCCGAGGAAATCGAGGAGCTTCAACGCTGGTGTTTCAAAGAGGACTTCCAGCGGCTCGGCCCGAGCATCTTCCGCACGCTGGAAGCGCGCTGGCTCGGTTTCCAGAAGCTCAAGAACTCACCCAATCCGTGGTTGCGCCGGAAAGCCGAATATTACGCCAAAGAGCTGAGGGCCGCTTACCCGGCGTTTCTCGCGGGGAAGCTGCTCGGCCCCAACGCAGCAATTCGGCGTTGGATTGGGGATTTGCAAAGACGCATCCACGCGGAGCTGGGTCAGCCAGCGCTCCCGGAGCGGCTCAAATCCGTGCTGGCCGTTGGGGCGGCGCTGTGGACCGGCTTGACGCTGAAGCTGGACCTTTTTCAGCATCCCAAGTTGATGCGAACGATGTATCGGATGCCGGCCAAGCGCTGGGCCGGAGCTGATCTGTGGGAGGAACTCCATCGCAAAACCGCGCTCCCCAATCTCTCCATCCAGGTCGAGTTGCAACACGCCAAACAACAGGTGTGGATGCGACTGGAAGGCCGGTTGTCACGAGCGGAGGCTGAGGGTCTGGGGCAGCGAATCCGTGATTCGCTGGCGCGGAGCAAGAGCCGTCTGGTGCTGGACCTGAAGAAGCTCCAGTGGGACAAAGTGGAGGACCTGCGTCCGCTTCGAGAAAAGCTGGCCGCCCACCGCTCGCGCATCCGCCTCATCTTGCCCAAACTGGCGGCGGCGCATCCCGAGGTGATCCTGCTCGCCAGCATGTTCCACCATTATACAGGCTGAAGGTTTCTGGCCGCGTGTTCGAGGACTTGCTGGATGTGGACATCCACCTGCCTCAGAAAGGACGGCGAGACGGCGTAGCCGTCGCTTTCGTAGGTCAGGATGGGCGTGCCGCGCTGCAGACTCAGCGGCTTGAGGATCGCTTCCGAAATCCGGTAGGGCAGACAGTTGAACGGCCCAATGACAATAATCCCATCATAGCCCTCGCTGTCCGCGTCCAGCCCCTTGCCGATGGTCGGGATGGTTTCGCCGTAGAGGGCGGGCGAGACGTGTTCGGCTGCTTTCTCGAAGAGCGAGGAAACCTCGTTCGGCCCGGCCACTAACAAGCCAGTCTTGAGGAAAAGGCCGCGGTAATGCTGTTCGTACCATCGCTCGGCCTGGTAGCCCGCCCACTTGCGCAGATAATCCTTTCCGTCCGGCTGAAAGATCCTCGTGCAGGCCCGGGCCAGCGCCAGGCCGCCCGGCTTGAGTCCCCAATTGCCGGCAGTTTCGGCGACGCCGTGATAAGCGCCGTAGAGCAGGAGGTCGCTCAAATCGACGGGCTTGAGAATAATGCCGCGTTCAGCATAAAGCTCGGCGACTCCTTCCATGAAAAACGGACTGAACCGAGTGAAGAAGTCGCCGGTGACCACGACCCGCGGGCAGGTCAAAGGGCTTCGCGTCCGCGGCAGCGCCGCCAGGCGCCTGAGGAATTCGGGCAGCTCCGCCTGGAACTGGCCCGGCGAGCCCGTCGCGTCGGCAACCTGCTGCCACTGCTCCCGCAGTCGCTCCAAACTGCCAGGGGCGCCCACGACCCGCAGCACCTGCTCGATCTCGACGAGGATGTCCGCCAAAACAATCGCGGGCGAGAGATGCTGTCCCAGGGTGGTGGCGCCGAAGCCGAGGTAATTGTTGTCCGCATCGGGATTGAGGAGGAACACATCCGCCAGGCGCTGCTCGGTGATGAATCGCTCGAAGTAGCCCATATAGGAATCGCTGACGCAAGGGGCTCCGCCGCGAATCATGTAGAAGCCGGCGACCTCGCCGGGCTGATGATGCCGGCTGATGTCGAGGAGTTGGCCGATGCAGATCGGCAGTGGGAGGCACTCCCGGCCCGAGGTGTACTGCAGGCCGCGCTCAAGCTGGCGGCGGTCCAGCGGAAGGAGCGCGCCGGGGTGCAGGCCGAGCCAGCGGGCGGCCATCGCGAAGGCCTGGGCGTGATACTGCGAAAAGTTGGGGAAATAGATTCTCACGCGGGCGTCGGTGAGCGGGAGTGGCGCCCCGTTGGCGCGGATGACGCCGTCCGAAGCGAGACGGCAAGGGGTGAACGGCTGGCGGGGGCTGGCTTGCGCCTCTCGATAGTTGGCAACGATATCGAGAAAGGCCTCGAGACGGGTTTGGACGCCGGCGTCGGCGGTGTGGGCGTCGATCTCCAGGATGAGGTAGGGTTTGGCGCCCAACTCGGAGGCGAGCATGGCGTGAGTGAAGGCGTCAATGGTGCAACTGAAGTTGCTGACGCAAAGCAGGAAGAGGTTCGGATGCTGCCGGGCCAGGGCGACCGCATTGAGAATCTGGTTGGCCGCGTACCACACGGTGGGCCCCTCTCCGACCGGCGCGAGGCAGTCGGCCGGGATGACGGTCACGCCCATGCTGGAGAGCTTCTTGCCCACCGATTGCGAACCCTCGGGCGTGAACGCGTTGTAGCTGCGGCCCGCCAGCAGAATCGCTGGTTTTCCCGCCTTCACGGCTTGGGCCAGAGCGCGCTGTCCCATCTCGCCCAGGGCGCGCTCGACTTCCCTCTGGGCGCGCACGGCCGCCGCCCACGCTCGTTCGGCCAGGGCGCGCGGCTTCCCCAACTCCCGGACGGCCATTTCCTCGAGCGCCGAACTGGCCTCGTAACCGCGGGTAAAATCCAGCAAAGGCGAAAGGAAGCGAATGTCAGGAAAGGCCTTGGCCAGAAAATAAGGCCCGGCCTGGGTGACCGGACATAAATAAGAGTCCCGGCACGGGTTATCCTGCGGCATGCGCACGATGTGCGGGAGGAAGACCAGGCCGACGCCTCGCTCGGCGAGGTCCAGCAGGGCGCCGTGCGCGATCTGCGCGGGAAAACAAAACCCGGAATAAGACTTCAGTTCGCCCCGAGGGTCCACATTGGACAACACCACCTCCAGACCCAGGCCGGAAAAGAAGGTCGAATAAAGCGGGAACAGCGAGTGCGTCGTCAGCGCCCGCGGAATGCCGATAGAGGGTTGATGGTTGATAGTTGATAGTTGATGGGCGGAGGGCGAAGAGGACGAGGGGGGAGGGTGGAGAAGGGAGGATGGCAGGAAACGTTGAACCTTGAACTCGGAAGGGGGGAGGGAGGCGACCCCCTGGTCGCGCGGCGGGGCTGAGGCCGGCTTTTGGACGACGGAGCCGAAGAGCATCCTGGCCCTTTGTTCCACCAGGTCCGGCGCCGGAGCGGTCCGCGACCTGCGCTTCCAGACGTTCTCGAACAGGCTGCAACGGCCACCGAACGGGAAGCGCCGGCCCGCCACTTCAAAACGATCAATGCTGCAAGCCATCTTGCAGGCGCCGCAAACAAATCGGCCCACCAGCTTCAGCTCCGGCGCGGTCAGCGCCAGCAAGTCCGCCGCCGCGCTCGGAGTGCGAATCTCTGACCCGCTCACCCGCCCTTCGGGCACCCTCTCCCCCTCCGAGGGGAAGAGGGTTGGGGTGAGGGGGCCTGTCGTCACTCCAAGGCTCATGGGAGAGGAGGCCGCTGCCCCTGCCGCCCCAAAGTCATTCAAAACTTTTGGCAATGCGGCTGCAGCCGGGGGAGGCCGCGCTCCAGAGCGTTCCAGCGCCAGCAGCGCGACCCCCAAGGCCCCGAGCAACTCCGGGCCGCGCGGGATTACGATCTGGCGCCCGACGCTGTGGGCAAAGGCGTGCCCCACCGCGCGATTCAAGGCCACACCACCCTGCAAGAAGACCTTCCGACCCACGCAATGCGCGCCCTTGACGCGGTTGAGATAGTTGGCCGCGATCGCATAGACCAGCCCGGCGACAATGTTGTCCCGCGAATGACCCTCCTGCTGCGCCAGGCGGATATCGGAGTTGATAAACGCCGCGCACATCGCCTTGAACTGCACCGGAGCCGGCGCAGCCAGCGCCAGGTCGGCGATGTCGGACACCACGATGCCCAGGTCGCCCTGGGCGCTCTCTTCGAGAAAGGAGCCGGTGCCGGCGGAACAGGCGTTGTTCATCGCGTAATCAATCGGCACGCCGTTCCGCAGGTAGATGTACTTGGAATCCTGGCCGCCGATCTCGAATATCGTATCGACATCCGGGGCGAAGTGCGTCGCCCCGGCGGCCTGGGCCGAGATTTCGTTATAGACATGCTCGGTGCCCAGGTAAGCGCCGATGAGGTCTCTCGCCGAGCCGGTGGTCGCCACCAGGCCGACCCAGCCCCGATCAACCTGGCCGGCCAGCGACCGGAGGCACTCCCGCACCGCCGTCACCGGATCACCGTTCGTGCGCGTGTAATGAGAAGCCACCACCCCACCCGTGGCGGGGTCGAGCAGAATCGCCTTGGTCGTCGTCGAGCCGGCATCAACTCCCAGGACCATAGGACCCTCAGGCGGCGCCTGTCGGACGGCCGTGCCGATGACCTCGACCCGGTCGGCATAGCGATGCAGCGGCGGGAGGTGGCCCAGCCTCGGGCGGACGGAGATGTGCGGCGATTGGTAAAGCGGCTCGTCTCGCGCCAGCAAGGCGCTGCCCCAAGCCTCGAACCACGGACTCTCCGGGAGCACCACGAACTCCGTGGCCGGGAGTTTCTCCCGCAACGCGGCCACCATGGCTCCGTTGTGGGTCAGGCCGCCGATCAATAACACTCGCTGCAGTTCGCGCTGCGCCTGCTCCAAGAGCGCCACCACCTTGTTGGCCATGCTGTCGTGCAGCGTGCGCAGAATGTCCTCCGGCGTGGCTTCCTGCCGGTTGAGCTTGTGCGTGATGTCCGATTTGCAATGGACCGAGCAGCGGGAGGCCAGCGGCACCACCTTCCCCTGGAACGAGCGCCGGATGGCTTCCTCGAGGCCGAGTCCCATCCGGCCAATCTGCTGCACGAAGAACCCCCCGCTGCCGGCGGCGCATTGGTTGTGCGACAGGACATTGGCGATCCTTCCGTCCGCCAGGAGGTAAACCAGAAAGGACTCCCCGCCCAATGAGACCACCGCGTCAAAGTGGCCTGGCAACTCTCGCAGCGCGCGCTGGATGGCCGCCACCTCGGAAAGGTGTCCCCGATGCCCGGACACGCCGAAGTAGTCCGCGTCGGCAAACTCGGCCCGCGCGAGCAACTGCTTGAGGACCTCCAGGGGACGGCCCTGGTGGGCCGCGACTCTGGCCTCCCGGGTGCCGTCACGCGCAGCAACCACCTTCACCGTCAGGGCGCCAAGATTCACGCCCAGGCAACACATCGCAGTTCCCCTTTTGAGCGGCTGTTCCCTGGCGGAGGAGGCGTTCTGTTTAATGACTTAACCTAAGCCAGGAAGGCCTCTTTGTCCAAGGCTGACGCACCCGGTGTTTGTAGCGGGAGGCATCCTGCCCCCTGCCAGGCCAAAACCGCCACGGAAGCGCGTAAGCGCCTGATTCCAAGCAGGTTATCCGCTGGCCCACCAGCTTCCAGTGCCGGGCGAACGCCCTTTGGTGAACGGCAGATACCTTTTGCCCCCAGTCCAATGCCGTTTGCCGATTGGCCGACACGGTTCGAGGACTGGGGAACCAAACCGGCTTTGTCCTCACCTGACTCTCGAATTCCAGGCAGAGACGCGCCTCGCCCCGTCACCCGCCGAGCAGTTCGCGAGCTTTGGCGCCGATGTCCGCAGCTTTCATCAGCGACTCACCCACCAGCATGGCTTGCGCGCCGCACTTCGCCAGTCGCTCGACATCGGCGCGGGTGTGGATACCGCTTTCGGCGACCAGGAGCGGAGGCGTGTTGCAGGTTGCGTGTTGCCGGTTGCGTGAGGAAGAACGCAAGCGCGCGGCGAGCCTTTCGGTCGTGGCGAGATCAACCTTGAAGGTGGTCAAATCGCGGTTGTTCACGCCGATCAATTCCGCTCCCGCATTCAGGGCGCGGTCCAGCTCCGCTTCATCATGTACCTCGATGAGCGCCGCCAGGCCCGCCCCCGTCGCCAGCGCCTGGAAACGCTTCAACTGCGCGTCGCTCAAGATCGCGACAATCAGCAGAACCGCGTCGGCGCCCCACTCGATTGCTTCCAAGAACTGCCGCTCATCAATGATGAAATCCTTGCGCAGCAGCGGCAGTTTCACCGCCCCGCGGATTTGCTTCAGGTGCTTCAGCGACCCCTGGAAGAACTTCCCGTCGGTGAGCACCGACAGACAGCTTGCGCCCGCCGCTTCGTATTCCCGGGCGATCCGGACTGGCTCGAAGTCAGCGCGAATCACGCCGGCAGACGGGGAAGCCTTCTTGACCTCGGCGATCAGCGCGATCGGGCCGCGTTTCGGTTCCCGCAACGCGCCGGCAAAGTCTCGTCGCCCCCCCCGCGCAATCAGAGCGGCCTTCAAGTCGGCGACCGAGAGCGAGCGCTGCGGCAGCCGCGCCACCTCGCGCTTCTTCTCTTGAACGATGGTATCCAGGATGGTCACAAACCTGGAAGTCGGGAGTCAGGAGCCACACTTTACTCCTTTACTCCTCTTCATCTCTAACCCCCTGCATCCGCTTGATCGGACAGCCGGCGCGCAGCCAGCCGTTCACGAACTGGTCCAGGTCGCCGTCCATCACCGCCTGCACGTTGCTGGTTTCGACGCCCGTGCGCAGGTCTTTCACCATTCGATACGGCTGGAAGACGTAGCTGCGAATCTGGTTGCCCCAGGAGATGCTGCCTTTGTCACCGTAGAACCGTTCCATTTCGGCTTTCTGCGCATCCACGCGCTGGGCGTAGATGCGCGAGAGCAGGAGCTTCATCGCCGCGGCGCGGTTCTGATGCTGTGAACGCTGGCTTTGCGAGGCCACCACCAGCCCCGTCGGCAGGTGCGTGATGCGAACGGCGGTTTCGACCTTGTTCACGTTCTGGCCGCCTTTGCCGCCGGAACGAAACGTGTCCACCTGGAATTCGTTGGGCGGAATCACGATCTCCTCGTCGTCTTCCTCGATTTCCGCAATCACGTCCACGCTGGCAAAACTGGTGTGCCGTCGCTTGTTGGCGTCAAAGGGCGAGATGCGCACCAGGCGATGCACGCCGCGCTCGGCCTTGGCATAGCCGTAAGCATTCTCGCCGGTGATGACCATCGTCGCGCTCTTGATGCCGGCGGTTTCCCCCGGCAGCATATCGGTAATCTCCACCTGCCAGCCGCGCGCCTCGGCCCAGCGCTGATACATGCGCAAAAGCATGTTCGCCCAATCGCATGATTCGGTGCCGCCGGCCCCGGCGTTGATGCTGACGATGCAATTGCTCCGGTCGTGCCGCCCGCTGAGAAAGACCTTCAATTCCAGCGAATCGAGTTCCTTGAAGAACCTGGAGAGGTCCTGTTCCAGCTCCTGCTGGATTTTGGCCTGCGCGGCTTCCGGCTCCGCTTCGCCCAGCTCCACCATCACATGGAAATCTTCGAGCTGCTTCTCCGCCTTGAGGAGCGGTTCGGTCTTGTTGCGGAGGGAATTGGCCTCGTCAATGAGCTTCTGGGCCTGCTCGCGGTTGTTCCAGAAGTTCTCCGCCGCCATCAAGGCGTTGATTTCGCCCTGGCGTTTCTGCGCGCCGGGCACGTCAAAGAAACCTCCGCAGATGGGCCAGTTTATCGGCGGCGGTGGCCAGTTCGGCTGTAATCGTGTCAAACATCCCTCGTATGGTAGGGCGTGGGGGGCCGGGTAGCAAGTTGAAGGTGACGCAGCGCGACCGTCCCGTCCGCAGCCCCGTCAACGGCGGCACCGCCCTCGCCGCCGCCGTTTCAGTCTTGAACCATGAACCGCAAACCCCGAGTCTGGCGTGGATGAAGTTCGCCATCTGCAACGAGATATTCCAGGGCTGGAAGTTAGAAGACACCCTGGCTTGCGCGGCACGACTCGGCTATGCCGGAGTGGAGATCGCCCCGTTCACACTGGCGAATTCAGTGACCGATGTTTCCGCAGGGCAGCGCCAGGCCCTGCGCGAGGCGGCGGCGCGGAACGGGGTGGCCATCGCCGGCATTCACTGGGTGTTGGCGAAGCCCGAGGGGCTTTATATCAATCACCCGGACCGCTGCCTCCGCGAGCGCACCGCAATGTATTTCTGCGACCTCGTGGATTTCTGCGCCGACCTCGGCGGCCAAGTGATGGTCGTTGGCTCGCCCAAACAGCGCAATGTGCTGCCGGGCGTTTCCCGCGAGCAGGCCTGGGACTGGGCGGCCGCAACCTTCCGGAACGCAGTCGCGCAGGCGGAGCAACGGGAGGTCACCCTTTGCGTCGAGCCTCTGGCGCCGGCGGAAACGAACTTCATCAATACCGCCGCCGAAGCCCTTGAGTTCGTCCAGCGAGTGCCGTCGCCCCGTTTCAAGATCATTCTCGACGTGAAGGCGATGTGCTCGGAATCGAAGCCCATTCCCCAAATCATCCGTGAATCGTGGCCGCACTTCGCCCACTTCCACGCCAACGACCGGAATCTGAAGGGACCCGGCTTCGGCGAGGTTGATTTCAAGCCCATCGCCGCCGCATTGAAGGAGGTCAGCTACCAGGGCTTTGTTTCGGTGGAAGTGTTCAACTTCGACGAAGGCGCGGAGGCCATTGCCGCCAGAAGCCTGGCGTATCTGGAGCGCGTGTTTGCTTCTTGAGCGCGATATGGAATTTACGCCCGTTTCCGAAGTGTCCAGAACAGAACGGCCGAAAACGCAAAGACCACAGCGCATAGCGGCAGCACCTCGTAACAGAGAATATGTAGTAGATGCTGATAATAGAACACTCTTCTTTCGGGCGAGAGCTTCAGTGCCTCCCAGCGAGGGTAAGTAGTCGAGAAATACACCATGCAGCCTGCGAAGGTGACATTCGCGACTATTCCGCATACTACATAAGCAAGCCGCTTTTTCTCCATTGTATTCAGGCGCTATTGCGTATCTTCAGGTCAGCCGGCGGATGGTATAAGCGGTGGGCACGGGACTGCGAAACCAGTTAAGCGGCGGGCTGGGGATTTGAGGCCGCCGTTGGCGGTGGCGCCGCCGTGCCCTTCGCCAGAGTCTCGCGAATGACCGCTAACAAATCATCGTTGTTGATGGGCTTGAGGAAGAAGCTCACCGCGCCGGCGGCCAGCGCGCGGTCTTTGAATTTCCCCGGGTCGCCGCCGGTGATAACAATGATAGGAATGTTCTTGGCTTCCTCGAGCCGCCGCAGCCAGTTCATGATGGCAAATCCGTCCCAGGCGACCCCGCCGCCGTGGGCTACATCGGGCGGGAAGCCGAGGTCGAGGAGTATGAGGTCGGGTTTTTCCTTGCGCACCGCGCTCACCGCCCCCGCCCCGTCCTCCGCCGTGACTACATCATAGCCATTGGCAGTCAACTTCATGGACATTGTCCTCAGGATCAGGAGGCTGTCATCCACAACCAAGATCTTCTTGCGATTCATAGTGCCTGGCGGGCCGCGCACCGACGACGAAACGGGACCGGTCGCCCCGGGAATCGTATCCAGAGGCTTCCTGCCCGAATGTTCGCAATGCGGCCCATCACCGGGCGATAAAGCAGGACGCATTCCAAATCTTGGGCATTCCCGAGAAGATTCCGGTCGCCTGCCAACCGGGTTTGCGACAGACTGGTTCACCCATGGCCAACACATTCTTTGACCCGGGCGACCAGCGCGCCGCCAAGGTGCGCGATCTCTTCTCCCGAATCGCGCCGCGCTACGACCTGATCAATGATCTCCAGAGTTTTGGCCTGCACCGGTATTGGAAACGGCGCGTGGTCCGATTGGCCCGCCCTCAACCCGGGCTGCGCGCGCTGGACCTCTGCTGCGGCACGGGCGACCTCGCGCTGGCGCTGGCCCGGCGCGGCGCGCAAGTCGTCGGCCTGGATTTCAGCCAGCCGATGCTCGAGACGGCGACCAGGAGGCTTCACGCATCACGCATCCCGCATCCCGCATCACCGCCTCCGCATTTCGTCCGCGGCGATGCGCAGCGCATTCCCTTTTCGGATAACTCTTTCGACATCGTGACGGTGGGGTATGGTTTGCGGAATCTGGCGAACTGGGAAACCGGGCTGCGCGAGATGCAGCGCGTGGCCAATCCCAGCGGACGGCTGGTGGTGCTGGACTTCGGCAAACCCGATAACCTCCTCTGGCGCGGTCTCTACTTCGGCTACCTGAAACTGTTCGTGCCCTGGCTGGGGCGCGTGTTCTGCGGTAGCGCCGGCGCGTATGCCTATATTCTCGAATCTCTCCAGCACTACCCGGCCCAGCATGTCGTTGCGGCGACGATGTGCGAACTCGGCCTGGCCAATGTCAGCGTCGTCAGTCTGCTGGGCGGCGCCATGAGCATCAACTATGGCGAGAAACGGAGGGAGAAGCGGAGTGACGGAGTAATGGAGTGATGGAGTGTTGGGAAAAGGCTCGTTTCCACCCCTCCCATCACTCCATCACTCCATTACTCCATTACTCCATTACTCCATCACTCCGTTTCCCGTCTGTCTCCTTCCTTGCCAAGGTGCAAACCCTTCCGCCACAATGCGCCGGTGAGCTTCCGTGAGAAGATCATTGCCTGGGACAAATTGCCGCAGTGGCGGGCGGCCCTGCGCGCCAGCGGCAAACGCCTGGTGGTCACCAACGGCTGCTTCGACCTGCTCCACGTCGGCCATGTGACCTACCTCGAAACCGCGCGGCACGAAGGCGACGCGCTCCTGGTCGGCGTCAATGGCGATGAGGCCGTGCGCCAGTTGAAAGGACCGGGCCGCCCCGTGACCCCGGAGCACGACCGCGCCGCGGTGCTCGCCGCGCTGGAAAGCGTGAGCGGAGTTTGCATCTTCGCCGAACCGACGGCGACACGGTTCCTGGCCGCCGCCCAACCGGATATTTACGTCAAAGGCGGCGATTACACTCTGGACACCCTCAACCAGGATGAACGCCGGGCCGTCGAGCGGGCGGGCGGGCGGATTGTGATTATTCCCTTCGTGCCGGGCAAGTCCACGACGGCTTTGCTGAACAAGATCCTGCGCTTGTAGCCCGGGTCGGGACATGAAGATATTGGTTATCTCTCTGGCCGGGATTGGCGACACCCTCTTCGCCACGCCGCTCATTCACGAGCTGCGCGCCAACTTTCCCGCCGCCACCATCGACGCCCTCGTCCTCTGGCCCGGCTCCAGGAATCTGCTCGAGGGCAACCCGCACCTCAATTCGGTTCACCAGAAGAACTTCATCACCGCGGGCAAGGCCGAATCCTTGAGGTTTTTGTGGCAGTTGCGGCAGCAGAAGTATGACCTCTCCTTCAACACTCATCCCCAAAGCCGGGTCCATTATCGCGCCGTGGCTCGCCTCATCAACGCCCGCGTGCGCGCCAGCCACCAATATGATAACGCCGGCGCATGGGACCGGCTCCTGGTCAATCGGACCCTCAAGCAGGACTACGGCCAACACGCCGTTGAGAACAACCTCGCGCTGTTGGAGGCCGTCGGCGCCCGGCGGATGCTGCCCCGGCATGAATACGAAGTCTTCCCCTCCCCCGCTGACTTAAAATGGGCCGAGGACTTCATCGCGCGGCAGAACTGGGCCGGGCGCAAGCGGCTCGGCATTCATGTCGGCTCGGGCGGCACCAAGAATCTCCCCCTCCGGCGCTGGCCCCTTGACCACTACCTCGAACTGCTCAAAGAACTGCGCCAGGCCCACCCCGAGCTGGCGGTCTTGTTCTTCGGCGGGCCGGAGGAAGAGAAAGACCACCAGAGAATCCGGGCGCAAACCAGCCCCGACCACGTCCTGGTCGCCGGAACCGCCAACTTTCGCCAGGCGGCGGCCTTGCTCAAGCAGTGCGACCTGTTCCTGAGCGTGGACACCGCCTTGATGCATTTGGCCGCAGCCATGAAAGTTCCCAACCTCGTGGTGATCGAGACGCCGACCTGGAACAAACCGATTGAGCCTTACAGCCACCCCTTCACGCTCATCCCCAATCCCGCCGTAGCCGGCAGAAATCTGGACTATTACCGCTACGACGGCCGGGGCATTCGCGGCTCGCCCGCCGAACTCCTCCGCTGCATGACCTCCGTCACCGTCAGCTCCGTCTGCCAGACCATCCACCTTATGCTTTGACCAGATGCCCCCGGCGCGCTCCCCATCCGGCCTGCCGCCGCCGCTCATTTCCGTCATTGTCCTCAACTGCGTTGCCTGCCACCGCACCTGGATAAACCTCGTCTCCTAGCTGGGAATTCTCATAGTGTGTAGCCGCCGACGGCAGTCGGCGCCGATTCTCAGTCCCGAAAGATGGCGCCGACTGCCGTCCGCGGCTACACCCTGTAGGCGGTTTCTGCGAGATATGAGAATTCCGGGTTGGGCCCGGTCCAATGTGCCAAAAATAATTCCGAAAGTGCTTGACGGGAGACGCAACTTTTCGTAAAAAGCGCCTAGATAAAGAACAGCCGAGCTTAATTTCTCCCGGCCCGATTGGCCGGGAGCCTGGCTCGCGGCCTTGTGGTTTAGACCGCCCCCCTCGTTTGGCCCGACTGCCTGAGAAAGGTCCCGATTATGAAGAAGCGGTTGTTCTATCTTCCTCCCTGGGCGCTGGCGGCCGGCAGCGGTTTCGCTGACAGATGCACCAGCAACCTGCGCAGTAGGCGCAGCCGGATTGCCAACCCACTTGACGCGGCCGGCGCCTTTTAAGCCGATGATCCGGGGGGAGTATGGCTCGGGTGGCTATTCAGAGTTTTGAGCAGTGGCGGGAACTGGCCCAAAGGTCAAAGTATTGTGCCGCGGGCGTGGCGCGTGAGCTGGAAATCTCACGGCGGCAACTGCAACGGTGCACCCTAGCCGCTTTCGGCGACCAACCGCACCACTGGTTGATGCACGAGCGGCTGGCTGCGGCCGCCCAAAGATTGACCCTGCTTCGCTCCGTGAAACGCGTCGCCCTCGAATTTGGATTCAAACAAGTTTCCCATTTCTCCCGCGAATTCAAACTCTATTACGGTCTGTCGCCGACCGCCTTTCTGGCGGGGAGCGGTCCAGCCCTTGCCGACGCCCGCCAGCCGATCAAAGGGCAGGCATCCTCCAGAAGTTGCGGCTGACCCCGGATGTCCGATTCAGACAGCCGATGTCCGAATTAGATAAACGTTTGTTGTTGCCAGGCAGGGTTGGAAGCTCAATTCTCATTACGGTCAGTTGTAAACTAGCCATGATGGCCTGACCCAAAACCTGAGACCATACACTATGAAAACAAAAATCCTGCCCCTCCTCATCGCGCTGACCTTGCCCGCCCGCCTTCTCGGCGATAACATCACCGTGACCATAACCGTTGATAACGGCTACGGCTTCGGGTTTGGAGACGTTAATGGCATCTATGCCGGGCAGTATTACGGTGGCATTGACAACTGCACTGCGGCACAGGTTTTCGGCTCCCCCTGCTATGTGTTCGTGCCTCCAGATGGCACAGTTAAAGATACAGGCCCGGAGATTTACTATGTCACCGCCAGTTCCAGCGATTATATCTACATCGTAGCTTGGAGCGATGACTCGGTTTACCAAGGCGCGGTCGCCAGTTTCACGGACATTGGCACGGGACAGACCGTCACGACCAGTCCGAATTCGAAATGGCCGTGGCAAGTGTTTGCCACCGGCACAAACTGGGCCCCCAATTGCACTGGTTCCGGCCAGCACGGACCGCTTCTGGCCGAGATTAACGACGCGATCACAACGGCTAACGCCAGCGCCGGGGGGCCAGGTTCCAGTGTCGGCTGGGTCGGCAACAACGGCTGGGCCGGCAGCACCGCCGTTGCCCCAACCGGCTCTCTGATCAATGGACGTCTGGATTTCAGCGGTCAGTTTAATGGCAATACCTATCCCATTGCCGTTCCGTCGTGCATTGGCTCGGGCGCCCTATGGATGGAGTACAACCCGGAACCCACCAACTCCAGTTGCAATCCTTTCGTATGGGGCAGCACATCGGACTACTCCAGCATTCCAAACTTCCTGCGTGAATACCTCATCTACCGCATCGGGCCTTTGCTCCCGATCATCTCCACCAACACCTGCACCAACGCGTGCATCAGCCTCGCCTGCCCGAACGACATCGTGGTGACGTCCTGCGTCCCCACCCAGGTGTTCTACACGCCTACGGCCACCGACACCTGCTCCAACTGCACCGTCACCGTGGTTTGCAATCCGCTCTCGGGCAGCACCTTTTCTCCGGGCACGACCACGACGGTGAGCTGCACGGCGACCGACTCCTGCACCAACAGTTGCAATTGCAGCTTCACCGTGACCGTCCTGTGCCCCAACTCGCCCTGTTGCCCGGACACCAACGGGGTCAAGTACGTGCAGAATCCTGATCTGAGCACCAACGGCATTGACGTGAATGCGACCTTTTACCCCGTATATGGCGGCGCCTGGGTCCTGGCTGACGATTTCCCCTGCACCAACAGCGGGCCGATCACCGACATTCATCTGTGGGGTTCCTGGCTCAATGATCAGGTGGACTACAACGCGGTCTTTACGCTGGCCATCTGGAGCGACTTTCCGTCCCCATTTGGGCCTTACACAAGTCCGGGTCAACTATTGTGGAGTCAAACCTACAGTAACGGCCAGTACACCCTTTGCCCCTACACCAATCAGTTCGAGAAGTTCGGTGCTTGCGCGCCGGTGGCGGACGTGTTTGGAAGCTCGAGCAACCTCTTTTATCTGTGCTTCGACGCCAGTCCAGCGAATACCTTCTATCAGACCGGAACCCCGGCGGCGGAAACCGTTTATTGGTTGTCCGTGACCGTGCAGTCCCTCGCCGGCAGCAACTACTTCGGTTGGAAGTCCTCGGCGACTGGCTACAATGAAGGCGCAGTGGCGGCAAGTTTGGGCAATCTCTATCCTCAGCCTGGCGACTGGCAGCAAATCTTTGACTTGCAAGGCGAGCCGCTCCACCTGGCCTTCAAGATCACCACCGCCACCATCCCCCCCTGTTGCCCGGACACCAACGGGGTCAAGTACGTCCAGGATCCCGATCTCACCAACGGCGTTGACCTGAATGCGACCTTCTCCCCCCCCGATCCAGCCGACGGGGTTTCCTGGGTCCTGGCTGATGATTTCCCCTGCACCAACAGCGGGCCGATCACCGACATTCATCTGTGGGGTTCCTGGCTGTATGACCAGGTGGACTACAGCGCCATCTATACGCTGGCCATCTGGAGCGACGTTCCGACCACCCGGGGGGGTTACAGCCATCCGGGTCAACTGTTGTGGGCTGAAACCTACACCAACGGTGAGTACACCCTTTGCCCATACATCAATCAGTTCGAGAACTTCTATGATGGCGACTACGCGGTTTTTTTTGGGCTTCAGAGCTGGCTTGGAAGCTCGACCAATTTGGATTATCTGTGCTTCGACGTCAGTCCAACGAATGCCTTCTATCAGACCGGAACCCTGACCGCGCCTACCAATTATTGGCTGTCCGTGACCGTGCAGTCCTTCACCGGCAGCAACTACTTCGGTTGGAAGTCTTCGGCGACGGCCTACAACGACGCTGCGGTCGCCGCTTTCGAAGGCAGTTTTTATCCTCAGCCGGGAGACTGGTATCCGATGGATGACAATCAAGGCGCCCCGTACAACCTCGCCTTCAAGATCACGACCGCCACCAATTGTGTCGGCACACTCACGCTGCTGTGCAGCAACCTCACCATCACCTGCGGCAGCCCGATCCCGACCAACCCGCCGGCCTGGATTGACCTGTGTTGCAGCAACGTGACGGTCACGCTGCTCGGCAGCACCACCACCAACAGCGGCTGCACGGAGACCATTTCCCAGACCTGGCAGGCCGTTGACCAATGCTACGGCATCACCAACACCTGTGTTCAGGTGGTGACGGTGCTGGACACCACCCCGCCGGTGATCACCTGTTCGAGCAACAAGACGGTCAACTGCGGCACCAACTGGAGCTTTAACACCCCCAGCGCCCACGACGCCTGCACGGGGACCGCCCACGACGCCTGCACGGGGACCAACGTGCTGGTAAGCGTTCAGAGCGCCTTCACCAACGGGCTGTGTCCGCAGGTGGCGACGTGCGTCTGGATCGCCTACAACGTCTGCACCAACGCCTCGGCCACCTGCACGCAGGTGGTGACGGTGCTGGACACCACCCCGCCGGTGATCACCTGTTCGAGCAACAAGACGGTCAACTGCGGCACCAACTGGAGCTTTAACACCGGTGTTCTACACGGTAACCGCCAGCAACCTCTGCTGCACGAACGTGCCAGTAGTGTGTACTCCGACCAATGGCAGCTACTTCGCCCCGAACACGACGAATTGGGTGACGTGCTATGCGACGGACTGTTGCAGCAACACCGCCTCGTGCAGCTTTCCCGTGACGGTGGAATGGGCGACCAATTGTTGCTGTCCTTGCCTCTCCAACATTCTGGTTAACGGTAACTTTGAAAATGAGCCAAACTTCGGGAATGGCGTGGTAAATTCTCCTTACGTCAGTGCGCTGACTGGCAGCCAAATTCCAGGCTGGACGATCGCGACCAGTCACGCGGCGACAATCCATAGCTGCTGTTCACCCCTTGCCTTTACCATTTCTGGCCAGTACAGCCTCAACACGGACGGCGAAGGCTATGATGGGAACAACGCCCTCGTTTACCAGGACTTCAGCAGCGCTGCGGGCCAGGTGTACAACTTGAGTTTTGACTGGGTGAGTTGGGACCCCTACTCCTATGACTTCGCCCACCTCCCCGCCACGGAGCTGGAAGTTTCCGTCACGAACACCGGAACCAGTGCCAAACTGTTCGATCAGCTTTATGCCTATAACGCGTCTGCCCAACAGCAAGTTCAACATGTAGCCACGAGTTTTACCGGCACTGGCGGAACTTTGAGACTCCAAATCCAGGAAACCCCCCAATCCGGTGTGAATGACAACCTGTTCGTAGTGGACAACTTCTGCATCAGCCTGTCCACCAACTGCTGCGTGCCGGCCCCGGCCAATCTGGTCTTGTGGCTCCCGTTTGACGAAACGACCGGACCCACCTCCGCCAATCTGGCCTCGCCCGCAAACCCGGGCACCCAGTTTGGCGGCCCCGGCGTCGTTCCGGGCGTTGTCGGCAACGCCCTGAGTTTCGATGGCGTGGACCAGTACGTTACTGTGCCGGACTACCCCGCCCTTGAGATCGGCACCAACGATCTCACCATTGATGCCTGGGTCAACCGCGCCACCAACGGCCCCGATTCAGGGCCGAGCGTGATCGTGGATAAGCGCGATGTCAACACCTACGCCGGCTACAGTTTGTCCGTCAGTTACGGCAAGCTCGTTTTCAACACGGCGTACACTGACTACGAGGACACCGGCTACTACCGCGTGCCGCACGACGGTTTGTGGCACTTCGTCGCTGTCAGCGTCAGCCAAAGTGCCGGACAAGTCTCGTTCTATATTGACGGCGCTCTCAACAGCACGCAGGGTCTGACCCCGAGCGACCTTGCCAACACAAGCCCCTTGTGGGTCGGAGCGTCGCCTCTTTCCGGCAACAGGCCCTGGACGGGCGATCTGGACGAAGTCGAGGTGTACAACCGCGCGCTTTTGGCGTCGGAACTCCAAACCATCTTCTACGCCGGTCCGGCCGGCAAGTGTAAGACCAATTGTGTCGGCACGCTCACGCTGCTGTGCAGCAACCTCACCATCGCCTGCGGCAGCGCGGTGCCGACCAACCCGCCCGCCTGGACCGATCCGTGTTGCAGCAACGTGACCGTCACCCTGCTCAGCAGCACGGTCATTAGCAATGCCTGCAGCCAGACCAACTACCAGACCTGGGAGGCCGTTGACCATTGCTACGGCACCAGCAACACCTGCGTCCGGGTGGTGACCGTGGTTAACACCAATCCGCCGATCCTGAACACAACGACGGTTGCCTATCCGATGGTTGCCTATTCCTTTGCGGGCACCCTCGCCTGCCCGGTCGGGTCGTCTCCCGCGGGCACGCCCTTCACCGGCTCGTTTAGTTACGACGCGAGCCTGTCAAACCAGTCTCCCAACCCAAACGCCTACGGCGAATATGTTCCCGCGTCAATGTCGCTTGCCTTTGGGAGCACGACCGTCACGGTTAACAATCAGGGGAACATCTACGTTTACGGCCCCCCTACCTCCCAAGCCGACATCTTTTTGCTCGACGTGGACAATTTGAATGTAAGCATTGGGGGAGGATCCTTTCTCACCGACCTCTCGCTTAACCTAGAGGACGTGACGGGTATGGCTTGGCAGGGCACCGCCCTTCCCGGCCCTGGCTTGACCATGGCCAATCTGACTCCAGACCAAACGTTCATCATGCTGACTTATTATACCCTTGGCACCAACGGCATATACGGCTTAAACGTCGTCGGCTATTGCGATAGCGCGCTGACGAACCTCTCCTGCTCCTGTGGCACCAACAAAACTTTCGAGTGCGGCACCCCGTGGGCTTTTGACACACCGGTCTTCCAAGACGCTTGCTCCGGCACCAACCTCATTCCCATAATTGTCAGCACGGTGACCAATGGCGTCTGTACGCTACTGATCACCCGAACATGGGAGGCGACCGACGGCTGCAGCAATAGTTCGTTCTGCAGCCAGACCGTGACCGTCGTGAACACCAACCCGCCCGTGCTGACCTGCGCGACCAACAAGACCGTTCAATGCGGGAGCGGGTGGACCTTCGACCCGCCCTCCGCTTCCGACCTCTGCTGCACCAACCTGACTTATACATTGCTCAGCAGCAACGGCACGCCGGTCAGCCCCTGCGTCACTCTTTATGCCGGAGTCTGGCAGGCGACTGACTGCTGCAGCAACAGCTCCGTCTGCACCCAGTTGGTCACCGAGGTCAAGACCGGGCCGCAGGGCACCAACACGGGAATTACCCTCGATTACGCCACTGTGCCTGACGCGGGCATTTCCTTCGCCGCTGGCGGCTCGTTCACTTTCGTCGGGAACGCGAATGGCTTACAATTCCAAATTGACGACGTATTTGACGGCTTCGGCGACTCCCTTGGTTTTAGCGGATATTTCTCGTCCGCGAGCCCATTTACCATCGGCAACATCACCGTTTATGGTCCGGCGCAGAAGGCCCAGGTGACCGGCAGTGGCACCCTTCACATTACTGACGGCGCTAATGATGAGCTTATGGGCACGATCTCATGGGTGGACATTACCACCCTCGGGACGAGCGGCGTTTTGAACCTCAACGGGCGGGTCAACCTCACCAAGATTACCTACGCCGGTGCCAGCCTCGATTTGCAGGCCCTGGTTGCTTCCGGCACGGCGCAAGTTGACCTGACCTTCCAGTTTATCCCCGCCCTCACGCTCACTCAACTGGCGGCCACAGGTGGGTTTTCCGATTATTCCGGAACCATCCAAGGCTCGCCGGTTGTAACTAACCTCCCGCTGATCACTTGCGCGACCAACAAGACCGTGCCGTGCGGCGCCACCTGGACCTTCGATCCCCCCGTGCCGTCCAGCGCCTGCTGCACCAACCTGACCATCATCCCCCTCCTCACCCTGACCAACGGCTCCGCCTGTGGGCAGGTCATCTCCCAGGTTTGGCGGGCCTTCGACTGTTGCAGCAACTCTGTCATTTGCACTCAGGTCGTCACCGTTCTGCCCTCGGCGCCCACGCTCCTGTGCAGCAACCTGACGATCAGTTGCGGCAGCCCCATCCCCACCAACCCGCCCGCCTGGATTGACCCCTGCTGTAGCAACGTGACCGTCACCCTCCTCGGCAGCACCGTCGCCAGCAACGGCTGCAGCCAGACCATCTACCAGACCTGGGAGGCCGTTGACCATTGCTGCGGCACCAGCAACATCTGCACGCAGACTGTGACGGTGGTCAACAACCTCCCGCCCATTGTCAACGTCATCTGCGTGACCAATGTCTATTTTGCCGGCGGCAGCAATAACTTCACCTCCCCGGTGCTCAGTTCGCCCAGTTCCTATCTGCTGGCCCGGTACGCCGGCACCCCCTTCAAGCAATTCGACGACTGCAGGATCGACACCGACTTTATCGACACCTTCGGCAACCTGCCGTCCGGCATCACCTCGGCCACCCTCACCATGCGCCTCGAACCCTGCGGCCAAGGGGACGACAACGACGAGGTCGGCCTATCCTTCACCGGCGCGAGCGGGCTGTTGCCCGGCTCTTGGAGCAAGTACATTGGGTCCGGCAACGCTTCGCCCGGCCTGCTCACCAACACTTGGGACACCTCGACCTACCCGACCGGGCTGGTCTTCACGCTTGACCTGGCGAACCTGACCACTTTCACCGGGGAGGCGGTGAACCTCATTCCGTATTTGAACCAGTACGGCTTCCTGGACTTCGTCTGCGAGGACGACACGGGGGTGGATTACCTGCTATTGACGGTGGTCTCGTGCGTCTGTGCGACCAACAAGACAGTCGAGTGCGGGAGCCAATGGGTCTTTGACGTGCCCAGCGCGTCGGATGCCTGCAGCGGAACAAATGTGCCGGCGACCATTCTGAACACGGTGACCAACGGCCCTTGCCCGCAGGTCATCACCCGGACTTGGCTGTTCACCGACGCCTGCGACAACACCAACACCTGCAGCCAGACCGTGACGGTGGTTAACACCAATCCGTTGGTGCTAACCTGTGTCGGCGACAAAACCGTTTACTCTGGCGCGCCCTGGTCGTTCGACCCGCCCTCCGTCTCGGCCCCCTGCTGCAGCAACCTGGTGCCCGTCCCCTTCTTCCCGCCCCAGACCAACGGCAACTGCTGCAGACAAATTATCTCCCAGGTCTGGCAGGTGACGGATTGTTGCAGCAACACGGCCACCTGCACCCAGACCGTCACGCTAATCTGCATCACCCCGCCCACCATCACTTGCCTGCCCAACAAGACCGTTGCCTGCGGCACCAACTGGGCCTTTGACACGCCGCAGGCTTCTGACGCGTGTTGTCCGGGCAACACCCTCGTCCCGGCTGTGCTCTACACCTCGGTTACGAATGTCGCCCCCTGCACCAACGTTTATGCCTGCGCCTGGCAGGCGACGGATGCTTGCGGCCATACCGCTACCTGCACGCAAACTGTTACCGTCGCCGCGCCGCCTCCGGCCCCTGTGAACATAGTGACAACAGTCATCTTTCCGTCGGGCGATGTCCATATCTCCTTCCCCACCGAGCCGTGCTACAATTACACCGTTGAATACACGGACGGTCTGTTGTCTAAATCCTGGACGACCCTGGCCCAAGTGATCGGCAATGGGTCGGTGCAGACGGTGGTTGATCCCGGCCCGCTGGCGAACCAG
>JBEKJO010000034.1:0-40490 GCA_050011195.1 Verrucomicrobiota bacterium
GGTTGTCCGGCAAAAACTGTTGCAGAATCTCCCAGGACTCGTCGGCAGCATTCAGGTCTTGCATGCCTCCGAGGGTAAGGCAGGCGGTGCAATCAGTCAATTGTTAGGTTAATGCTTATGGGTGTCGCTCCCCCCCACCGCTACCGTTGCGCTACCGTTGCGCTACCGTCGCAATACGCCAACTCCTCCATGAGTGAGCAATAGTGTCTAAAAACTGGACACTCTCGGCGGTAGCGGTTTGGGCAGGGGGGTGTAGCGGATTTCCAAAGGCCGGTGATGCTGTGGTGGGCGAGGGGGTCCGGATCGTGCGACCGAACGGGCAAAGCCGCAGCCGAAAGAGTTCCGTGCCTGCCCCCGCTCAGCCGCTCACTGCATAAACGCCCGATAGAACCGCGCTGGTTGGCCGTCACCGGCAGGGTGAAGGAACAGATACGGGCTGGCCGGCAAATTGGTCAGGGAAAGCAGATTCATCCAGTTGGTGCCCGCCAGATTGGTGTTGTACTGCACCTCGAAGCGCTTGACTGGCGGCTTCTCCGGTGGCAGGATTGACTCATGCCAGTCGCATCCGAAGCCATCACCAAATTGCAGAACCTGTCCGAGGAACGGGCCAGCCGGGTTTTATCCCTGATCGAAGACTTGGCTGAGCTTGAGGAGTTGGAAAACGCCGCTGACTTGAAGGCCGCCCGCCAGGCGCTGGCTGATCCGGAGCCAGCCATCCCCTACGAACAACTCCGCCGCCAAGTGGGGCTGAACCGCTGATGTACCGCATTCAGATTCAGGACGAGGTCTTGCTGATATTGGTTGTCAACGTCGGGCACCGGCGTGAAATCTATCGCTGACGCAAGTTGACGGCAGTCGGCGCCATCATTCGGGACTGAGAATCAGCGCCGACTGCCGTCGGCGGCTACACACTATGAAATCTCCCGGCTAGGCGTAATGACGGGCGTGGTCCGCTGTCCGCATCGTGCGACCGAACGGGGCAAGCAGGCGAGCAGATTTGTCGCGGCGGGGTCGGTAATGGCCTCAGAGTTGCAGCCCCGCCTCATGGATATGGCGATACGCCTTCTGCATGTCGAGTTCCAGGGTTTCGGGGCCTGATCGAATGTAGAAGTAACTGTGGCTTCCTCTCTTCAAAAACGCTGCATGGCGGGCTTTATCGACGCCAACAAAGCAGACGCGATACCCGGCAAAATCGAGGTCGTCAGAGAGGCGAGTTAGGATATATTGCGAGAATTCTCCACCGATTGAGTCGGCGACCAGATTGCGCAGCCTTTGGTGAAACTCGTCTTCGGAGCCATCGCAGCATCTCAAGTCATCGGCAAGACCCCAAGGCTGCCCGTCGTCTTGAACCCCAATAAACAACGCTCCTCCACCAGAGTTCAAGAAGGCAACAACGGTCTTCAACACCTTCCAGCGCAATTTCTCATCTTCGTAGCCGCGCTCCCGATCCCACAGCAACGACCGCTTAAACTCAACGTGCTGCCCCTCGCCTTGCTTCCGAGCTTCAGTGAGAGAAGGTTGGACACGCTGGCGGTGGATTTCGTCGCGAACAAGGGAAACAAGGACGATACTTACCGCTGTGAACCAAGCCAGTGCCGCCACCACAACATTGAAACGCAATTGGCTTCGCAGCGCGTCACGCTCCGCCGTCACTTCTCTTGGAACCAGCACCGCTGCAAGTGGTTTGTGCGTTGAATCGACGGCTGCCTTGCTGGCGAGGATGTAGTGCTTTCCACCAAAAACAACTTCGCGCTTGAACAGGAGTTTTGATAATGACCCCGAAGTGGTGCGCAGTGGCAACCTGCCGCCCGCCTTGCGGAGATTGCCCTCTTGGTCGAGGACTGCGTAGTCAATCATTCCATCAACCTTTTTCGGATTTAACTGAACCGCGTCAGCTAGGGTCACACCGAACTTCGCGGCGTTCGCCAACAACTTTGCATCGGGATCGGCAAAGTCGGACGGCCCCGCAATGCCAACGATCACCGTGCCTCCGTTCAGTTTTTTAGCGAACATCCGCCAAGTTTCACCGAACGCTGATATAAACGTCTGTGGCGCGTGGAAAACCGTCTCCAAGGGCAAGGTGACACTGCCTACGACGCCGGGGTGCGGGCCTTCGAGATCAAGGATCGTGCCATTACTTCCCACGGAGTACCATTCGCGCACGGGGAAAAATGCGTTCTGCACCGCTTCCATGTCCAGGCGGTTGCTACTGACAATTTCGTCTGCAACTTGTGTTGCCGATTCAGCCGCATCTGACCATGCCGCTGAAAAAAGCTGGTGGCGCACAAACAAAAACTGCGCTGCGGCCAAAGCAGAAAAAAGCAAGGCAAACAAGGTTGTGGTCACAATCGCCCTGCGCCTGATCGTCAGGATGATCTGTGTTGCTCTGACCGAAAATGCTGATCCGCGCCCCATAAACACTACGCTTCGGCGAAGCCGCTCACGGCACATATTGCAGGCGGAAAAAGCCGACGCTATTCGTAATAAACAGGTATTGCGAATTCATCACGTCAGTCGGGCTGAATAATCCCCCATCCCAATTCGACCACGCTCCGGCGAGGACCGGCTCGAATTGAATCTGATAATTGTCATACGGAGACAGGCTTGCGGAATCCACCCGCATCATCGGCAATACCGTGGGGGACACGGCGGCGGCGGGCGGCGGGGCGATCTCAACGGTCGGCGCGTTCGTGTAGCTTATGCCTGCAATGGTGGTGATGATATTTGTGTAGCCGATGCCAGCATCGGTGATGGTGATGTTCGTCACCACGCCACCAGAGATTTGGGAAACCGCCGTGGCATTGCTGCCGCCACCGCCAACGATGGTGACTGCCGGGCTGGTGACGTAGCCGGAACCGCCGCTCGTCACCGTCGCGCCGACGACAAACCCATTGACCACCTGTGGTGTGGCGAACGCCTGGGCCGGCACCGGATTGAGCGCCAGCCGGTAATTTCCGCTGCCCGCCACTCCCGCCACCATCTGCGTGTAGAGCGCATTTGTGGCCGTGAAGCTGACTGGCTGGTTTGACCAATACCATGCCACCGACTGCTGCAATTGATAAACGCCGCCAAGAGTGAGATTGGAAAAGGACAGGAAGGACATGGGCGCGATGCCCAAGACCGGATTGGGAATAAACGGCGGTTCGATGACGACCAACGGCGCGTTGGTGTAGCCGTATCCCGCATTGGTGACAGTGATGCTCGTCACCACCCCGTTGCTAACCACTGCGAAAGCCTGCGCCCCGCTCCCGCCACCGCCGACAAATCGAACCAGCGGTGTGTTGGTATAGCCGTAGCCGCCATCGGTTATGTTCGCGGCCACGACAAAGTCATACGTTAGAACGGCACTGGCCGTCGCACGCCGCGGGGGCGTGCATTTTCCTGCACTGCCAGCGTTGTAGATCGCGGCGATTTCCGCATCAGCGAGCGCCCGGTTGTAAACCGCTGCCTCATCAATCAGCCCTGCAAACGGAGAGAGAATCTGCCCATCAGCATACGCTCCTGCGGCTCCAATGGCCAGAGCCTCGGTGCCGGGAAAAATACCCTGATTATACGCGACCTGGTCTTCGCAAATGCCGTTAAGGTACATTCGTAAAGCCGACCCGTCATAGGTGGCCGCAAAGTGCGTCCACTGATTCGGGAGGACAGAATTAGTGCTTGTCGTGCCGACTACAGGCGCAAGCGATTGGTTGCCTGAAGCGCACACACCCAGGCCGATTCGCCCATCCGGGTTCAGCGACGTCGTATAGCTCGTCTGGAGAGGGTCCTGAACGCCCCATTTGGAAACAATCTGGTGCCACGCGCCCACACTGGCCGGATAAATCCAAGCCTCAATCGTTAGTGCATTTGTGAAATGGAGACTGGGGCTGTCGGCAACTCGGACGTAGTTATTTGTTCCGTCAAAGGAGAATGCTTGTCCCACTATGCCTGGGGCAAAGGTCGCACCATTCAAGAGGACACCAGAATTGCCATCCACCGCGTCATTGGCATTCCCCTCAGCTTGCCACCAACTCACCAGACCCGAAGGCGGCGGGACGCAAGGCGAGGTTCCAGTGGAGATATACAAGTCATCCATCCGCCCCCAACCTGTGGTGACGAGTTCAACCCCCAAGTACCGGGCAGTTTGTATCATGTTCGTTTGAAATACCAAGGTATCATCAACCGACATGGCGACAGACTCAGCACCGACTGCAAATGTGAACTTATGCCATCCAATAGTGCGAATCGGCCCCATGTTTGCTGCGGTATAGTCTTCCTGGCCCCAAGCATAGTAGTGGTTCTCTGTCATTGGGGGAGTAGTTCCCCAACCTCCATCCAACATCGAAAAGCCAGCGAATCCCGGCCAATTCGTGTCTTCCAGGAGTCGAAAATACATGTACTGATACAACGGCGGGTTAGGGCCATAATCGTCGTAAAAGTAGAACTCAACATTCGTTGTGTTCTGGGGAAGCTCGGTCAGGATGTAGCCAGGGGGATAGGATCCCCCATAGGGTCCCCCTGTGAAAGCAATTGCGTTTGTTCCATCGTAACTTGCGGAAGTGTTCTCGATCATCTGTGTCGTGCCAAGCCAGACAGGCGAGGTGGCAGGAGTCTCAAAGTCGTAGTAAACGCCAGCCCGTGCGATGCACGCGCCCAACACGCAGACAATTACAAAACTCGGTTTCATACGTTTCCTTTCTTTTCTTGGTAGGGGAGGGCTTGGGCGCACCGTACAGTGCCGTTCTTGACCGAGGAAAGGCTGTTTCTTACCGCTGCCTGTATCGCGCTCAAAAGAACCTCAACCGAACGAGCCGCCTTGCCGCGACCAACTGAAAGACGGCTGATTTTCCGTCCTCGGAATGCGGGTCAAACGCGGCAGGTTTGAAACTCCCCCGCACTCATTGCCCGTAGATTCTCAGAAAAGCACAAAGACGCAAGCATAAAAAATACACAGTATGCTGGGTGGATAGAAACCCTCGTTCCTGCTTTTGTGACGGGCTGTGTCGCAGAGGCCCTATTATCGCCGCATCGTGGGCGAAACGATTCGCACATACCGCAAGCGAGCCAGTCTCACGCAAGAGAAACTGGCCGAGCGGGCCGACCTGCACCACAATTTCATCGGTGAAGTCGAGCGCGGGAACATGGAGATTTCACTGGGTTCGCTGCTGAAAATCGCAAAAGCCCTGGGCATTCGCGGGCGCGACCTTCTCCGAGACCTCTGATTTCGGTTTATTTTGCGCGGACAAGCGAGGCGAAGCGGTCGGGCTATGGCGTTGGGGAGCGATTGTGCTGCGGTTTTTGAGGCCGCAACTAAACCCGTTCGGTCCAAAGCGTGCAAGCCAGGAAGCATAAACATGCCGCTCCTGACGGAGCTTGGACGGCGCCTGGGGGTCCGTTTCTATAGACAGGGCACTCCTACGGAGTTGATTCAATCCGTGCTCAACTAATTCGTTAGGTGCAACAGCGTGCAAGCCAGCCGTGCCCTGCCCCTGAACCGTGTGAATGGCCGCGAGGTTTTGAAAGCGGAACTGGCGTTCCGCACTCCAAGACGCCGCCTGATTTACGGCCCTCGGGGAAGAGATCAGGCTCTGGCTGCTCGGTAGCGCCTGGACCTTACAATGATACCACTCGACGGGTCGGTGGTGGTAAGGTCTGGGGTATGGATAACCGGCGTGCGGGTGCTCCCGCGGCCCTTGGAAGGGAAAAGCAAACGCCAACAAAGGTACTGGGTATATCAGAGCAGGATTGGCTCGAGCGGCAGGCGCAACACTGATCGTGTATGGAGCAGTTGGTTCAGCGCCTGAACCCGGAATTCTCATACCTCGCACAAACCGCTTACAGGGTGTAGCCGCCGACGGCAGTCGGCGCCATCTTTCGGGACTGGAAAATCAGCGCCGACTGCCGTCGGCGGCTACACGCTATGAAATTTCCCGGCTGAAGCGGTACAGATGCACCTCGAACGGCCCGAACCAGTCGGTGAATGCGCCCTGCTTGATCTCCACCTTGCGCGGGGACTCGAAGAGTACCTCGCCGCCGGTGGCGTTCTCCGGCAGACCGCTAAACCGGGCTTGGATCGTCGCCCCTTCGCGCTTGCAAGCGAGCAGGAAAATGTCGTTGCCGACCTCGCGCAGGCAGAATTCGATTCCCTCCCCCTTCACTGTCACCGGCAGTTGTGAGCCGGGCGCGACCAGCGCGGGATAGAGGGGGCTTTTGGTCCCGATTTCCTCGATCACGGGCCGCAGGACGCGATTCCAGAAGTGCCAGTTCCAGCCCAGCTTCCGATCCTCCTCGTTCCAACCGCCGGGCAGGCCGCCGCCAAAGTAATTGAGGCCGCGCGCGCCGTTGATGATGGCTTGCCAGGTCATGAAGCGCTGCTCGGGAAAGGTCGGGAAACGCAGCGTCCGGCCCTCTTTGAGCACGCCGCTCCAGGCAATCTGGAGCGTCATCCAGACCGGCTTCTTCCCTTCCGCCACCTCCATCATGCGCCGCGTGTAATCGCCGACCATGCTGATCTGCGCATTGGTCTTCACGAATTGCGAATGCTGGCCGGGCGGATAGCTGACCGGATAAATGTCCGCGCCGGTGATGTCGCACACCGGGTTGTATTCTCTCATGCTGTCGATGGTGCCGCGCGGGGCCTGGATGATCACCAGCGGGTGATCCGGATCAAGTTCCTTGATAACCTGATACGCGCGCTCCAGCGGCGGCAGCGGCTCCTTGCCCCATTCGGGTTCGTCCGCCCCCTTGTAAACGCCCAGACCGGGATGATTGCGGAACGTTGTCAGCACTTTGCGCAACAACTCTTCGCTGGTTGTGTCGCCGGGCTTGAGGGCTGAGACCTCGCGCAGGTTAAGCCAGCAATGCAACCCGTAACGCGCCGCCGCCTCTTCGTATTTCCGCTCGTGCGCGAACCGGGCCTCGCTCCACGGCTGTTCCGGGCCGGCCCGCACAAAGGTCGCCCCGGCATCCGCGAGTTCGGCGAACGCAGCCCTGCCGTTGGGCGCTTTGCCGTCGGGCGGCGGCGCCGCAGTGAAGCCGATGACGAAAACCTTCTGGCCGTCGATTTCCAGGACGCCGTCGGCGTTAAGGACGGCTTTGTTTGCCTGGGCGTTCAGGGCGGCGAGCAAGCTCAAGGCTGCGGTGAACCATAAGCAGGGGGTCTTCATAAATCGAATGCGCCCACTCACGCCGCCTGCGGCTGGATTGCAATATTGGCCTATGCGGAGCGCCTGTCCTATGGTTTGAGCACAATCTTGCCGGCCAGCGCGCCGGTTTTCTGAACGGTGCTTTCTTCCTGCAAGCGATGGGCTTCAGCCGCCTGGGCGAGCGGCAGGACCCGGTCGATCCTGGCTCGCAGTTTTCCTTCCGCCAGCCAGCGGTTGATGGCATTGGCCGCAGGGCGCTGTTCGCGGGCGCTGGCGTTGAACATCGCAAACCCGTGCAGCGAACAATCCTTCACATAAAAGGGGCCGACCGGGAAAGGCGGGCGGGCGTCGCGTCCGGCCATAACCACCATCCGGCCCCGCATTGCCAGCAAGGCGATGGTCCGGTCGAAATCCGGTTCGCGCAGCGTTTCCCACCAGACGTTGACGCCCTCGGGCGCAAACCCCTTGATGGCCGCATCAACCTCCTGTGTCTTGTAATTGATCGCCAGGTCCGCTCCCAGGTCCCGGCACGCCGCGGCCTTCTCGTCGGTGCCCGCCGTGGTGATGACGCGCGCGCCGAGGATCTTGGCCATCTGCACCACGCACGAGCCGACGCCGCCCGAGCCGCCGTTCACAAACAGAATCTCGCCCGCCTTCAGATTGGCGCTGCGCACCAGGCCAAGCTGGGCGGTGACGCCAGTCAGCGACAGGGCAACGATGTCGTCGTCGCTGACCCCCTCGGGAATAGGATGAAGCCAGCGGTGGTCCACGGCGGCGAATTCGGCAAAGGTGCCCGGGCGCCCGTCGGAGCCCTGGCTCGTCGCCCAAACCCGGTCGCCCGCTTTGAAGTCCTTGACGCTGGCGCCGGCCTCGACCACCGTGCCGGCCAGGTCGCGGCCGAGGATGAACGGGAAAGACAACTTCGCCGGGATAGCGCCGCTCCGAATATAGACATCGATGGGGTTCACATCGACCGCGGCAACTTTGACCAGGCATTGCCGGCGGGTAGGTTTAGGCGCGGGTAGATCGCCATAGATGATGACGTCAGGCGCTCCGGTTTGATTGATGTATGCAGCTTTCATGAGTTTCCACGTTTTAGCCCGGTTAGTGTAAGTCCCGGCGCCCGGGGCTGCAAGCTCTCGCCGGCCCCACTACCCGGTGGCGGTTCATAGACCCACCTCCCGCTAAAACGAAACGGGGCTCTCGACGGCCTGGGCCAGGCGGCGGAGGTATTCCTCGCGGGGAATGGTGATGCCGCCCAGTTGCGCGGTCATCGGCGTGAGCATCTGGATGTCAAACAACACGAAGCCCTGCCGGCGCAAGTGCCCGATCAAGTGGAACAAGGCCACCTTGGAAGTGTTGCTGACGCGGTGGAACATGGATTCGCCGGCGAACAAGCCGCCCACCGTCACCCCGTAAATCCCGCCGACGAGCCGGCGGCCCTGCCAGCACTCGAGACTGTGCGCGTGGCCTTGCTCGTGCAGTTGCGTGTAGGCCTCGATAAACTCGGGGCTGATCCACGTGCTCCGGCGGCCCGGCGCCGGCGCCGCGCAACCCTGCATCACCCCGCGGAACGCGCGGTCCACAGTAATGCGAAACACGCCTTTCCGGATGACCCGGGCCAGGCTGCGCGAGACGTGAAAGCGGTCCAGCTCAAAGATGGCGCGCGGCTCGGGGGACCACCAGGTGATGGGTTCGATGGACCAGGGAAAAATGCCGCTGCGGTAAGCCAGCAACAAACGCGGCACGGACAAGTCGCCGCCTATCGCCACCAACCCCTCCGCGTCAGCCCCGTCCGGGCTGGGAAAACGCAACCGGTGATCGAGAATGGCGACAGGCATGGTCAAATGACCCGTGGAACGTGAAACGTGATGCATGAAGCCTGGAGTCCGGGATCACGCATCACGTTTCACGTTTCACGTTTCGCGTTTCACGCATCACGTTTCACCTCTCAGCGCTTCCAGCAACTGCACCTCAAAATACCCCGCGGTTTCCATCGCCGCGAAGTCGGGCGCCATCCTTTCGTTCAACTCCGGGCGCTTTTCGTCGGGCGAGCCGAGGATGATCCAGCTTCCGACCCGAATGTCGTTGAGCACTTGCAAGACCCATTCCACCTCGGCGGGCGAGAGGGAGAGCCGACCGCCTGTTTCCGTGTGCGCGAACCGCCGCGGGTCGGCCAGCAGGGCCTGCAGATGCTTCTTGTTCTCCGCGCGCCGCTCCGCCAGGGCCTCGTCCAACAACCGCTGGTTCGCCTCTGCATCCGGCAGCCGGCTCGACTTGCTCAGCTTTTGGTGGGCGGACGGCACGCGCGGATAGAGCTTGAGAACCTGCCGCAACAGGCGATTCTCCCGCTGGCCCAGGTGGAAGACCAGCCGGCTTCGGGTCGCCTGGATCAGTTTCACTCGTCCCGCTCCATCGTCGCGTGCAGGCTGTACTTCTGAAGCTGATGCACGTAGTGTTCCGCTTTCTCCATGCTTTCCCGCGTCAACACGCTCTGGCCCTGTTCATGCACCTGGAGCATGTGGAACTCCGCCTTCTTCCGCGGCCAGCCGAACACCGCCTGGAACACATGCGTCACGTAATCCATGAAATTCACCGGGTCATTCCAGCAGATCACCAGGTAGCCCGGCTCCAAGCCGGACTTCGGCTTGTCCTCGGTCGTCTGGACGATACCAGGCTGGATTTCCGGTATGGCCGTTGCCGCCATAGGGCCAAGCTAAGAGATGAACCCGTGCTTGTCGAGCCGCCCAAACACACGTCGGCGCAAAGCACTGGTGGCCTTGACCGGGGCTAACCCTGCCGGCCGCTGGCAGGTCACCCGCCCGTTTGCTCGCAGGCGAGGCGCCAGAGCCACTGTGTGAGGGCAGGGCCAAAAACAGATTGCCCGGCGGCGGCGGCTCTCCCATGCTGCCGGGCACAATGGCTGATTCTTTGCGGCCCACGCATACCCGCTACTGGGTCATCGTGTTTGCGGTGGCGCTGGCGATCATTCAATACGTGGATAAGGTTTGCATCTCGCAGGCCGCGCCGTTGATCCAGAGGGACCTTGAGTTGCGGGAGGACCAGATGGGGTGGGTGTTCGGCGCGTTCACGCTGGCCTACGCGCTGTTTGAAATCCCCGCCGGATACCTGGGGGACCGCTTCGGGCCACGGCGGGTGTTGCTGCGGATTGTCGTTTGGTGGTCATGCTGCACGGTGGCCCTGGGCCGGATGTGGAGTTGCGGGTCGCTGATGGTGACGCAGTTCCTGTTTGGGGCGGGGGAGGCGGGCGCGTTTCCGAACCTGACGAAGGCGTTCAACCGCTGGCTGCCGCCGCTGGAGCGCCCGCGGGCGCAGGGCATCATGTGGATGAGCGCGCGGCTGGGCGGCGCCCTCACGCCGCTGCTGGTGTATCTGTGCCTGCAACACGTGAGCTGGCGCACGGCGTTTCTGCTCTTCGGCCTGCCCGGGGTGATCTGGGCGATCTTGTTCTTCCGATGGTACCGGGACGACCCGCGCGCGCATCCCCGGGTCAATGCGGCGGAGGCGGCGCTGCTGCCGGTCGAAGCGGAAACCGGCGAGCGCTTCAAAGCGCCGTGGAAGAAGCTGTTCACGTCGCGGACCGTTTGGTGCCTGTGCGGGCAGTATTTCGCGTGCAGCTACTCGTTTTGGTTCTTCATCACGTGGTTTCCGACGTATCTGCTGAAGGCGCGCGGGTTCGACCTGAAGCAAAGCGCCTTGCTGGCGGGCACGCCGCTGTTCGTCGGGGCGTCCGGGTCGCTGTTCGCGGGCTGGATTTCGCCGATTCTCAGCCGTCGGCTAGGGGAGGCGGGCGCGGTCCGGCGCGGCATGGGGGCGGCCGGGGCCTTGGGCGCAGCGGCGTTGCTGATGGTGGCGACGTGGCTGACGAATCCGTATTTGGCGGTGGGGGCCATCGCGCTGGTGGCCTTCTGCAATGACATCCAGTTGCCGGGGGCGTGGACGGCGTGCATGGACGTGGGGGGGAAAGCGGTCGCCACGCTGTCCGGCACGATGAACATGATGGGCAACGTGGGCGGGTTCGTCTCACCCATCGTCTGCGGCTACATCGTCAGGCAGACCGGCAATTGGAACCTGGCGTTCTATGTGACGGCAGCGGCTTATGTGCTGGGGGCCTTTTGCTGGCTGGGGATGGACCCGGTGACACCGCTGGAGGAACAGGGCAGGCGGACGAACTGATACCACTTTGCAATGTTGCCCGGCAGGTATTGGCGGCAGCCCCTCACCCAGCTCTCTCCCCATCCGATGGGGAGGGGGTGCAGCCGGCGATGAAAACCACGATGAACCCAGCGCGGCAGAGCCGCAGCCAAAAGAGTTAAATGGGTTAAATGGGTTAAATAAGTTAATCTGCGTGTCCCTTTGACTCAACCACGGCCCACGGGCAGCGTGTACTACGGTCTGTGTGCACGCCTCTACCTCCAATGGGCCGTGCGGAGCCAGCCAGACGAGGACTGATACAAGGAATAATGCCACCCGGCGCTTGCAATCCGGCAGGAGCCGTTCCATGCTCCCTTAGCGGCAATTGCAAGGCGCGCCGCAAAATGCGCCTGACGTGAAGTAATGAGCACATTACCGGATAGCGAATTCGACCTGGACAAACTCTTTCTGCCCGCCTGGGCGCAAGAGCCTTCCGCCTCCAAGTACGCCAAATACGAAGGCGAAACCGAGCGACCCGACCGGCGCGGCGACCGTGATCGTCGTGGCCCCCGGCCGCCCCGTCGCGAAGGGCCGCCCGGAGCGCGACGGGACGACAATCGCCCGCGCGGCGAGCGTCGCGGCCCGCCCCGGCCCGAGGGCGGCGCGCCCCGGCCCGAAGGCGACAGCGGCCGGCCTTTCGGCGGCCAGAGACCGGATTTTCGCCGGGGTGAGCCGCGCGAACGACGCCCGCCGCCGCTGCCGCTGCCCGAAATTGACTTGAGCCTGCGCCCCGAAGAGAAAGGCGTCGAATCCCTGGCGCGGCAGATCAAGATGACCGGCCGGGCGTATCCGCTGTTCGACATCGCGCAGATGATTCTCCAGAAGCCCGAGCGGCACACGGTCCTGTTTGCCACGAAGAAAAACGCGGAGGGCCGCCCAGTCCAGCCGCTGTTCATTTGCGCGCTGGATGACACGCTCTGGCTTTCCGAGGAGGAGGCTGTGGCCCACGTGTTGAGGAAGCATTTCACCACGTTTTACCAGGCCGAACGCACGGCGACCGAGCCTCCCAAGGGCAAGTACACTTTTGTCGCCCAGTGCGGCCTGAGCGGCATCATTCTTGGCCCGCCGAACCATCACGACTACCAGAACCAATTGCGCAAGCTGCACAGCGAACGCTTCGCCCGGATGCCCTTCGAGGAGTACAAGTCGCGCGTGCGCATCGTGCGCGACGAGGAGGTCGTCAAGAAATGGGTGGATGACCAAAGCTGGAAGACGGAATACGTCTGCCTGAACCTGCCCGAGCCGCTCCGGTTGGACAGCATGGAAGCGGTGGAGAAGCACTTCCGCGAAACGCACAAAGAGAATATTATCAAGCCGGTGGATTCCTATGCCCTGAGCGGCGCGGCGGCGCGCTCGTTGCGCAGCCCCGACCTGGTGCGCCTGGTGCGCAGCGTTTGGGAAGACCAGCGGCGTTTCCCGCTCCAAATTGCGACCGTCCTGAGCCAGCAGTTCAACGGGCACGGGCTGCAGTTTTTCAAGGTCAACAAGACCGTCACCCATGTCTGTGTCGCGCGACCGCATTACCTCGACATGACGGCGACCCCCGTTTCTGAAGGCGTGAAGCGCATCGTCGATTACATCAATGCGAATCCCAGGAGCACACGCCGCCTGCTGGTCGAAGCGCTGGCTCCCTCTGCCGCGCCGCCGGCGGGCCAGGCCGCCGCGAGCGAGCCGCCGCCCGCAGCCCAGCCGGAGACTCCCCAGCCCACGCCGGAACAGACGGTGGTCATCGCGGATCTGCACTGGCTGATCCACCAGGGACACGTCATTGAGTTCGCCAATGGGATTCTGGAGACCGCCAAGAAGCCGTTGCTGAAACCGGAACCCAAGCCCGCGCCGGTGCCGGCTGAACCCACTCCGCCAGCCGAACCCGCAGCCGGGAACGAAGCGGTCGCACCGGAGCCAAACGTTGACATCGCCCCCGCCCCCGCCGCGGAAGAGGCGCCCGCCGCCAGCGGGGAGGCGGCCCCAACGGAAACTCCAGCGGGCGACATTGCGCCTGCCCCAACCAGCGCGCCACCAGTTGAACCTTCGGCAGCCCCGGTGGAGTCGTCGTCCTCATAATTGCTTGAAGAGGGACTGCGAGGTCGGGGGCCATGTTGCGCAGGCCAGTAAACCTGCGTTGCGGTGCTGTTTTGATTTATGCCATTTGCTAAACTAGGTCTTTCCAATCCCGTGCTCCAAGGCGTGCGGGCCATGGGGTATATCGAGCCAACACCCATTCAGCTTCGGGCCATTCCGCTGATCCTCGCGGGCCAGGACGTGATCGGCAGCGCGCAGACCGGCACGGGCAAGACGGCGGCGTTCGCGCTGCCGATTCTTTCGCAGCTTGGGCAGCACAGCCCGCAACCCCGGGTGCTCGTGCTGGAGCCGACCCGCGAGTTGGCCGCCCAGGTCGAAACCGCCATGCACGACTTTGCCCGTTTCACCAACCTGCGCACGGTCGTCATGTTCGGCGGGGTTGGCTACGGCCGGCAACTGGACGCGTTGCGCGACGGCGTGGATGTACTGGTGGCAACGCCCGGCCGGTTGCTCGACCACTTGCAGCGAGGCACCTGCAAGCTCGACCGCATCAAATTCCTGGTCCTCGACGAGGCCGACCGCATGCTCGACATGGGGTTCCTGCCGGATGTGCGGCGCATCCTCGACCGTTGCCCGCGCGACCGGCACACTGCCCTGTTCTCCGCCACCATCCCGCCCGAGATCGAGACGCTCATCCAGTGGGCCATGAGGAATCCGCAGACCATCGAGATCGGCGCGCGCCGCACCCCCAGGGACACGGTCCGGCATGTCATTTATCCCGTGTCCGATTCCCAGAAAACCGATTTGGTCCTCGAGCTGCTCAAGCGCGTGAACTACGACTCGGTGATCGTGTTCTGCCGCACCAAGCATGGCGCCGACCGGGTGGCGCACCTGTTAAAGCGGCACAACCACGCCGTGGCCGTGCTGCACTCGAACCGCACCCAGCGCGAGCGCGAGCAGGCCCTGCGCGGCTTCCGCGATGGCCGCTTCGAAGTGCTCGTCGCCACGGACATCGCGGCGCGCGGGCTGGACATCGCCGACGTGAGCCACGTCATCAATTATGACGTGCCGCAGCACCCGGAGGACTATATCCATCGCATTGGCCGCACGGGCCACAGCATAGAGGCCACCGGTGACGCCTTCACCTTAATGGTGGCGGAGGATATACGGCACGTGAACGCCATCGAGCGGTTCATCAGCCAGAAAATCCCGCGGGTGAAGCTGGAGAATTATGATTACCGCTACACGGCGCTGTTTGAGGAAGGCAAACCGGGCCACCCGCAAGGCGGCGGGGGCCGGGTTCGCGGCGCGCGCGTCCGAGGCGGCTATTTCTACGGCCCCGCGCGCCGGCGGCGCTGACGCGAGCCTCGCGTCCCCGCCTTCATCCCGCCCGGAACGAGATTCTCGCGATGAAATCCCGCCCGAAACTGTGCTGCAGGCGGTCGAGGATTTCCTTGCGGCGATAGCGGACGATTTCGCTCAGCCAAACGTTGCTGTCCACCGTGACGAACAGGGTGCCTTGGCGCAGCCCGGTCGGCTGGGCGTGGGCGACGATGGTTGGATCGAGGAGGTCGTTCCAGACCTTGACGATCTCAGCCTCGGCGCGGCGTTTGTCGATGCGCAACTCCGAAAGGACGCGCGGCATGAGGGCGCTCGTTGGCTGGGCGCGCTGGGCTTGGGCCCGCTCCAGCGGCGCCAGGTCGATGCCTCGCCACTGGGCGAAGACGCGCTGGCGCGGTGTCACTTTGCCGGGGCCGCGCGGCGGGATATGGCGGGGGAGCGGGGGCAGCATCTTGTCCGGGAAAGTTAAACAGGCTGCAAAGTCAAAGGAGTTAAATAGGGCCGCTCGCGCCCTTCCTCAGTTAACCCCATTAATCCCTTTAACTCATTCAACATAGGGTCAGGTTTTCACCCCCGGATGTTCATCCAGCACCAGCACGCCGTGCGGCGGCAGATCGTAATTGCCCGAAAACGTATTGCCGGTCAGGAAATCGTGCATCGGCTTGTAGAACTGAATGCGCAGGGGCGAACTCTGGTGATTCAGCAGGAAAAATATCCTCGTATCCTCCTTCTGGCGCATGCTCACTTCGACGTTGTCCGGGACTTTGAGCAGCGGGTGCAGGTTGCACATCTGGCGCAGCCAGGTCACCAGATCGTTATAGAAATGCTGGTGGCTTTGCGTGCCAATGTAAACGGCTTTGCCGAGGCCAAACGTGTGCATCGTCATCGCCGGGCGACCCGCATAGAAGTCCTTGGCGTAAGTGGCGATTACCTGGCAATCCTTCGGCTCGATGAGGTCGCACCACAGCCTGGCCGGGTGCATGTGACTCGCCGGGAACGCGCCTTTGAAGGTGAGGTGGTTTTCTTCTCCGGGCGGCAACTGGTCGAATTCCAACACCTCCAAGCCGAATAAATCCGTCAGGTCATGGGGATACCCCGTGTCCGGCGCCAAGTTGTGTTCGTCCACCAGGCCGGTGTTGAACGTAGCGACCAGCGTGCCGCCGTTTTGGACGTAGAGCTTCAACCGGTCCGCTTCCCCGCCCGAGAGCAAGTGCAGGGACGGCGCGAAAACGAGCTTATAGCGCGAGAGGTCCTCGGCGGGCCGCGCAAAATCCACCGCCAGATTCCGGTCGTGCAGCGCGTTGTAGAAGAGCTGGATGTGCTCGCGCAAGCTGAAGAACTTGTTTGGCTGCATCGGCTGCTGCAGCGCCCAGTCATTGTCGTGGCTGTAGAGGATGCAGGTCTCCGCCTCCACGTGCGTCCCTTTGATTGACGGCGCCAGCAGCTTTATCTCGTCGCCGAGTTGGGCGACTTCCTTGAATACCCGCGCCGTGGCCTGCGCGTTGTGCGGCAGGACCGCGCCGTGGAATTTCTCGGTGCCGAAACGCGGCTGGCGCCAGCGGAAGAAGATAATCGCCGTCGCGCCCCGGGACACCAACTGATAGGTGAACATCCGCAGCACCCCCGGCCGCACCAGCGAGTTGACGTCCTGCCAGGTCACATTGCCCGCCTTCTGCTCGATCACCCAGAAACCCGTGTCGCCATCCGGCGTCCGGATGCCCGACTTTTTGAGCGAACGCAGCATGTCAATCTCACAGGCCAGCTCCGCCGATTTGGCTTTGAGAGCGGCGGTGCTTTCAATCGAGACGAAGTCGATGGCCTCGGCCAGGTCGAAGTGATCGAAGCGGTGGAGCAGCGGGCGCAGATTGGTGGTGACGGGACATTTCGGGGTCAGTTGGTGCAGCAGGTCGGCCTGCATCTTGACGAACTGCACGATGGTGTCGCTGCAGAACCGGCACCAATCCAACGCCAGCGCCGGGTTGTGAACGGTCGGCGCGGCCATCGGCATCGGCACCTGGTTCCAGCTTGTGACCACTTGGCCCCAGTGCCGCAAGCCCATCAGCTCGTTCAGGCGCTCGATGGTTTCATACTTGGCCTCCAGCCACAGATGCCAGTCCCGGCGGGTGGCTTCATTGAACGAGGCCTCGGTGAAATTGCCCCCCAGGCTGTTGTCGATCTGCCAGGCGATCAGTTGAGGATGCTGGCCGAGGGATTTGGCCATGTTCTCGACGATGCGCTTGGAGTGGTTCCAGAACACATCGCTGTTGAGACAGATCGCGCGGCGCGTGCCTTCATGTTTGATCAGCCCCTGCTCATCCACCGGCAGAATTTCGGGGTGTTTCCGGGCGAGCCACACGGGCGGCGCGGCCGTCGGGGTGGCCAGGACGACTTTAATGCCCGCCTTGCCCAGCAGGTCCATCACTCGCTTGAGCCAGGCGAAGTCGTATTTGCCCTCCTCGGGCTCGCAGAGCCCCCAGGTAAACTCCCCCATGCGCACGACGTTGATGCCCGCGGTCTGCATCAACTCCATGTCGCGTTCCCAGGCGGCTTCAGGTTTCTCGCGGGTCCCGCCGTACGGGTAAACCCATTGTTCCGGATGATAATCTACGCCGAAATACATATTGTCCTCTCACGCTGCGGCCTTTTTCGCACTTTAAGAACAATCCCGCCCTCATGCAATCTAAAAGTGGGCTTGGGAACAACTTTTTTGCGTGGGAAGGGCCGCTCGCGGAAATCCGGCCTGCGGGCATCTCTGGTTCCGGCAGAGAAGTTCACTTCCTCCCGGCGACTCGCTTGAGGTTCTGCAGCAGGTCGCGGAACTGCGGGTTGTCCGGCGCGCCGTTGGCGGCCGTCTCGAGCACGGGGATAGCTTCCGCGAACCGCTTCTGGTCAGTGAGGAAGAGGACGTAAGCAAAAACCGCTCCCGGGTTCGAGGGGCCTATGTCGGTGGCGAGACGATAGGTCTCTTCGGCTTCAGCCGTGAAGTTGTGGTCCGCCAGCAGCCGGGCTTGCGCGGTAGCCATTTTGCAGTACGCCCTGAGGGCTTCGGAGTCGCCTGGGGTTTCGGAATCTGCCAGCAACGACTGGGTGGTGGCCTGCCAGTAATCCACAGTCTGCGCCGCCGCTTCAGCGGTGAAGGTCTTCTGCGCATCCTGAACCCCGAGTTCCATGATCGGGCCGAGCGGGGCGGCGTTGGGATAAGTGGATTTGAAGGGAAAAGATTCCTCCAGAGCAAAGGAAAGGTCTGGATTCTTGTCCATAATCATCTGGAAAAGCCTTTCGTTGATGGCCATCACGGCGACCTGGCCGCCGACCTGGACACGGTTGTCCGTGACGCTGATGTCTTCACCCGGGCGGACCTGTTTCGGCTCATTGGGGAATTGCTGGTCGTGGGCGAAACGGTTTTGGGCGTTGTTCGTATAATCCTGAAACGCACGCTGAGAATCGTCCGGCGTTGGCAGGGTCATCTGATCGCCGTAGAGGAACCGGAGATACTCGAGGTAGGCGCCGTCAGAGACAAAGTTTTGCGTGAGGACCACGTGCTGCTCGCCGTCGCTGGTCTCGTTGAGCAAGGTGGGAATAAAGCGGCCCGCGTCGGTGCCGCCGACATAGACCATGCCGGGCCGGAGGGAGCCGAGCACGGCTTGACCGTAATCCAGCAGCTTTTGCGCCGGCCAATCATGGGCGGTTTGGGCGACGCCGTAGGTTTCCATGATGGCCGGCCAAAGCGTCCTGAGGGCCTCGGCGCCCTCGCTGCTTTCCCGAAGCTTTTTGAGCGAGCCAAACAGCTCTTTAAGCTCCTCCCACCGGCCAGCTTCCGCGGCGGCGAAGAAGCGCTCGACGTCCTTGGGCACTTCGACCTTATAGTGCATGGCCATCGCGCGGACCACGCCGAGCCGGTCATGAGCGAAACGGATGACCTTGCCGGCGACGATTTCCTGCGCATCAAGGGTGGGCGCAGAGCTTGCGAAGCGGTGTGGCCGGCGGGCGGGTTCGAGAGCGGTGGCAGTTCGTGACGCCACATTCGCCGGACGCGCCTGGCTGGCCGGCGCGTGCTCTCGCCGGGGCAACAGGATTCCCAGCAGAACGACGAGCAGACATCCGCCGCCGAGGAGCCAGGGCCAGCAAGAGCGCGAGCCGGAGTCTTGCCCCGTGGGGGATGGCCGTGGAGAAGGTCTGTTCATAATTGATCGCGCGTATTCTCTCACCCAACTAGACACCGCAACGAGGACAATCTGTATAGCCGCCCCGGGGGTTAACCCGAAAGCTCAGGCAACCAACTCACTCCGCCAGCCCGAGGTTCTTTAAGATGCGTACGGTGGCGTGCGCCTTGTTCAGCGTGTAGAAATGTATCCCCGGCACCCCGGCGCGGAGCAAATCCTCGCATTGCCGGGTGGCGTACTCGATGCCGAACTCGGCAACCGCCGCGTCGTCGTCGCCCAGCGCTTCGAGCCTGGTCGCCAGCGGCGCGGGGATGGTCGCCCCGCACATCGCCGTGAACCGCTTGATCTGCGCGCCGCTCAGGATGGACACGACCCCCGGCACAATGGGCACGCTGACCCCCAGCTTGCGCGTCACGTGGTCGCGGAACTGGTGGAAATCGGCGTTGTCGAAGAACAACTGCGTGAGCACAAAGTCCGCGCCGGCCTCGACCTTCTCCTTCAGGTGCGCCCAATCGGCGTACTTGCCCTCTTTGCAGGCAATATGCCCCTCGGGAAACCCCGCCACGCCGATGCAGAAACCGCCTTGCTCGCGAATGAAGCGCACCAACTGGCTGGAGAACTCGAACCCGCCCGGGGTGACCTGGAATTCGCCGCCGCCCGGCGGGTCGCCGCGCAACGCGAGGACGTTCTTGACGCCCAGCGCGCGAATCCGGGAAAGCAAGTCGCCTATCTGCTCTTGGGTCGCGCACACGCACGTCAAATGGGCCACTGCGGTCAAGCCGTGCTGCCCCTGGATGCGGTCCACGATCATCAACGTCTTGTCTCGCGTGCTGCCGCCGGCGCCATAGGTTACTGAGCAGTAGTCCGGCTTGGTTTGCAGCAAGGCGGGAATGGTCTTCTCCAGCAGGTTGCGGTCGCCTTCGTCCGTCTTGGGTGGGAAGAACTCGAAGGAAATCACCGGCCGCCCGCCCGCGCGCCTGGCGGCATAGATGTCGCGAATGAACTGCATGAGCCTACAACATCCGCCAACTCCGCGGAAAAACCAAGCCCGGACCGAAACACTGGCGCAGGCGAGGCGTCGCGCCTGCGGGTTCTGCTGTGCCTCGCCCTTGCCGGACGCTCTTTCGCGTTCCGCATTCTGACTGCCTTCTGCCTTCCCACTTCCGGGCAGGTTGTTAGTCTTGCGCGATGAACTGGCTGCCGATTGTGACTCGAGAATTGCGCGTGGCGGCGCGGAAACGCGGCACGTTTTGGCTGCGGGTCGCCGCGGCGTTGACGGCGCTGGTCATCGGCAGCGGCTGCATGTTCCTGAGCGGATTGCAGGGCGTCCAGACGTCCGGGATGGGGACCGCTCTGTTCTCGACGCTGGCCTGGCTATGCCTGGCCGGCGGGCTGTCCGCCGGCCTGTTCTTCACCTCCGATTGCCTGAGCGAGGAAAAGCGCGAGGGCACGCTGGGCTTGCTGTTCCTGACCGACTTGCGGGGCTATGACGTCGCGCTGGGCAAGCTGCTGGCCAACTCTCTGCGCAGCTTTTATGCGCTGCTGGCGGTGCTGCCGGTTCTGGCGATAACGCTGCTCATGGGCGGTGTCACCGGGGCACAGTTCTGGAAGAGCGCGCTGGCGCAGGTCAACGCCTTGTTCGTTTCGCTCGCGGCGGGAATGTTCGTTTCGGCGCTGAGCCGCGATTCGCAGAAGGCGCTGACGGCGACCTTGTTTCTGCTGCTGTTGCTGGCTCTGGGCGGGCCAATCGCGGACACGATTATTAGCGCGACACAGCAACGCGGCTTTGAGCCGCGTTGGAGTCTGTCCAGCCCCGCCTTTGTGTTGGCAGCGGCAGGCGTCTGGGGTCCGTCGGCCTACTACTGGGTCGCTTTGGTCGTAACGCACCTTCTGGGTTGGACGATGCTGGCGCTGGCGTCCGCGCTGGTGCCGCACACTTGGCAGGAAAGAAAGAAGGCGGGCGCGCGCCAAAACCAGGGCTGGGCCTATGCCTGGCGGTATGGCGGGGCGCGGCGGCGGCTCCGGCTGCGCCGAAAGCTGATTGGGCCACAGCCCGTGGCTTGGCTGGTTTGCCGGGAACGTTGGCAGTCGCTGGGGTTGTGGCTCTTGGCAATCCTGATCGTCGGCGGCTTCGGGGCCGCGCTGATTTGGGACACGGAACGGGAAATCTGGATCTTCTGGAACGGGATTGGGGGCCTCTTCACTTTGCTGCTTTACTTGTGGGCGGCTTCGCAGGCGTGCCGGTTTCCGTTGGAAGCGCGGCGGAGCGGGCTGCTCGAATTGCTGCTGGCGACGCCGTTGAACGAGCGGCAGATTGTCGCGGGGCAATGGCGGGCGTTGGTGCGGATGTTTGGCTGGCCCGTGCTGCTGTTGCTGGGCGTGCAGCTTTCAATGGCCACGCTTTCGCAAGTCGCGTTTCAGCGCCTCACGACTCGGGCCGCCACGGTCACGAGTTCGGTGGTCACAAACCGGAGCGGCAGATTCAGCAGCCGGACGGTTGTCGTGGGCGGCACGAGCGCGCTTCCCGGCAAGGCGGGCACCAATGCGGCGCCGGTGCCACGCCGCCTCCCGCTCCCGACGGGCAGCAACGCCATGCAGGTGGGCGCGGGCATAGCGGCGGCGGTTGCGGCAACGCTGGGCACCGCCGCCAACCTGCTGGCCCTTTGCTGGTTTGGGATGTGGATGGGGATGACCTCGCGCAGCGCCAACCTGGCCACCTTGAAGACGATCCTCTTTGTTCAGATCATCCCCTGGTTCGTCATCGCCTTTGGGGCAGGCCTGGTGACGATGATGGTGACGTCGGGGATCCTGTTCCGCAGTATGTCCCGCGGCAACTCGAATCCGTTTGCCTCGTTCGTCTGGTGGCCGATATTGAGCGCCTTCCTGACCGCTGCCTTGGTGGTGGCCAAGGACATCGGCTTTATCGTCTGGTCGCGGAACAAGCTGCATTCGTCCTTTCGCGAACAAGCCGCGCACAGCCTCGGGCAGCCACGGTTCGCGGCACTGCCACCCCTGCGGGCCGTAGCCGCCGCGCCGCCCGTAATCGTCGCCCCGCGGTAGTCAACAGTCGGGTCAGCTCACCACATTTTGGGCCTTGCCTTGCAGGAAGGCGCGGACGTTTTCGACGGCGATCTTCATCAAGCGCGCGCGGGCCGCGCGCGTGGCCCAGGCCAGATGCGGAGTAATGATGCAGTTTCTGGCGGTGAGCAGCGGATTGTCCGCGGGCGGGGGTTCTGTCGCTAGAACGTCCAGGGCGGCGCCGGCGAGGCGACCGGAGTTCAAGGCGTCGGCCAGAGCGGCCTGGTCCACGAGCGGGCCGCGGCTGGTGTTGAGCAGAAAGGCCGTCGGTTTCATCAGCGCCAGGTGCCGGGCATTGACCAGATTCGCGGTTTGCGGCGTGAGCGGGCAATGCAGGCTGACGACGTCGCTTTCGCGAAAGAGGGGCTCCAGCTCGACGAGGCGGACGAAGGGCGGAACGGCGTCCGCGGAGGGATCGGAGGCGAGGAGCTTCAGGCCAAAGGCCGCGCCGAGTTCCGCCACGGCCCGGCCAATGCGGCCCAAACCCACCAGGCCAAGAGTAAGCCCGTCCAACTCGATCAGCGGGAAGTCCCAGTAGCACCACTCCCCACTGCGCGTCCAGCGGCCTTCGCGGACGGTTTGGGCATGGTGGCCGGCGTGCTGGGCGAGTTCGAGCAGCAGGGCGAAGGTCATTTGCGCGACGGACTTCGTCCCGTAAGCCGGCACATTGGTCACGGGGATGCCGCGCGCGCGGGCGGCCGCGAGGTCCACCACATTGGTGCCGGTGGCCAGCACGCCGATGTATTTGAGCCCCGGCAGATTCCGGATGGCGGCGCTGGTCAGCTCCGTTTTGTTGGTCAGGAGAATATCGGCGGCAACGGCGCGGTCCGCGAGCGCGGCAGGCGGGGTGCGATCGTAAACCGTGCAGGGCCCGAGGGACTTAAGTTCTTCCCAACTGAGATCGCCGGGATTCAGGGTGAACCCGTCCAGGACAACGAGGTTCATGGCCGCGTCAGGGGGCTCGGGGGACGGCAGTGGATTCGAGGAATCCCTCGAGTTTGCTCCTGCGGGTCGGGTGGCGAAGTTTGCGCAGGGCCTTGCCCTCGATCTGGCGGATGCGCTCGCGGGTGACTTCGTATTGGTGGCCGACCTCCTCGAGTGTGCGCGGGTAGCCGTCGTTCAAGCCGTAGCGGAGTTCCAGGATCCGGCGCTCGCGCTCCGTCAGGCCGTGGAGCACTTCGCCGAGCTTGCCTTTTAGAAAATTAAAGCTGGTGACCTCGCTCGGGTTCTCGGCCGTTTTGTCTTCGATCAGGTCGCCGAAATGCGTCTCGTCCGTCTCACCCACGGGCGATTGCATGGAGATGGGCGGCTGCGCCATTTTCAAGACGGCCCGCACGCGTTCGACGGACATCTCCAGGGCGTCGGCGAGTTCTTCGGTGGTGGCCTCGCGCCCCCATTCCTGCATGAGCTGCTTCTGGGTGCGCCAGAGCTTGTTGAGGATCTCGATCATGTGGACCGGGATGCGAATGGTGCGGGCCTGGTCGGCGATGCAGCGGGTGATGGCCTGGCGAATCCACCAGGTGGCGTAAGTGGAGAACTTGTAGCCGCGCTGATATTCGAACTTCTCGACGCCTTTCATCAAGCCCACATTGCCTTCCTGAATCAGATCGAGGAAGGACTGGCCGCGATTGGTGTATTTCTTGGCGATGGAGATGACGAGGCGCAAGTTAGCCTCGACCATTTGGGTCTTGGCTTCATGGGCGCGGACCCGGGCGTTGTTCAACTGCGCGCAAGCCTTGAGGTAATCGGAGTGCGGCAGGCGCACAAACCGTTCGAGGGTCCGAAGCTTGTCTTTCTCGGACTGGATGATCGCCTGCTGGGCGGCGGATTTGCGCTGCTTTTCCAATCCCGCGATGGCCCGCAACCCGGCCTGAATCTTGTCGCGAATGTTCTCCGTCACCAGCGTCATCTCGTCAATGACCTTTTGCTTGAAACGGAAGCGCGGGAAGATGGCCCGGAGCTTCCGATCGAACCGCTTGAACTGGTAGAGCAGGCGCGCGCGCCGGCTTTTCCTCGTCGCCTTCTGCCACGCGGCAAACTTGTCGTCGGCCTGCCGGTCCAGGGCGCGGACGCGCTTGATAAGCTGGCGCAAGAACTTGAGATGGCGGGGGCGGCTGGCGACGAACTTGTCGATGATGACACGGTCAAACCGCTCCTTGGGCGGCACGGCGACCAGTTTGTCCGCCAGCGCCAGATACTCTTTGGCGGCGAACCCGAATCCGTGCACGATCCGGCGCGACTCCTCTTCGGCCGCCTCGATGCGCTTGCAAATCTCCACCTCCTGCTCGCGGGTCAGCAACCGCGACTTGCCCATTTGGCGCAGATACATACGCACCGGATCGTCCAGAATATCGTAGCGGGCCCCTTCCTCCTCTTCGTCCGCCTCGGGCTGCCGGCCCCGCTCCACTTCGGCGGCGTCAATGACCTCGATCTCCAGGGTGCGCAGCTTGGTGAGGACCTGATCCAGATCGGCGGGCGTCGCGAGGTCGTCCGGCAAGGCGTCGTTGAGGTCGTCATAGGTCAGGTGGCCCTGCTCCCGGGCGAGGCGCAGAAGGTCTTTGACTTTTTGCGTCAGATCCACCCCTGCCTGGCTCTTGATCAGACCGACTGGGTGCTGGGCGTCGGCCCGTGAGGCGACCGGCAAGGAAAGCGGCGCCGGCGGGACCCGAGGGGGCCGGCCTCGGCGACGGCGCACGGGCAGAATGGAGCGGACGGCGGCGGGCCTGGGAGTGGCGGCACGCCTCCGCTGGCTGCTTTTTCCAATTGTCTTCTTAGCTTTCGCCTTCCGCATAAGGTTCCGCGGCCTGCTAAATTCGTTGGTCCAGAAAACGAGTGCGCCGCCCCAGCGGCAACCGTTCGAGCATCCTGAGATCAAACGACCTGAAGAGTGCCAGGGGACAACATACAGCTTCAGCGGACTTCTCAAAGCAATAAACGCGCCGGGGCGCGCCCCAAAAGAATTCCCCTTCCCGCCGAAGGCTGATTATGTTTGATGAACGATATGACCAATATTGGGGCACCGCCGGATTCAGCAGGAACGCCGCCGCGGGCGGCGGCGCAGGATCCGTACGCAGTCCTGCGGAACCGGGACGTCGCGCTCTACCTCATCGGCCGCCTGGCCGCTTCGTTGGGGCAGCAGATGGTCACGGTCGCAGTCGGCTGGGAACTGTATGAGCGGACGCACTCGGCGCTGGCGTTGGGCCTGGTGGGGCTGACGCAGATGATGCCGATGGTGCTGTTCACGCTGCCGGCGGGCCACGTCGCCGACAACCACGACCGCAAGCGGATCATCATGCTGATGAATCTGGTGGTCGCCTGCGCGAGCTTGGGGCTGACCTTAATCTCGGCGCTGGGCGCCCACGTGGTCTGGATCTATTTCTGCCTGTTCGCGGCGGGCACCGCCCGCACGTTCCTCTGGCCGGCCAGCTCGGCGTTCCTGCCGCAGCTCGTGTCGCGTCAGGACTTTTCCCGGACGGTGGCGTGGAGCAGCGGCAGTTTCCAACTCTCCTCGGTGGCCGGGCCGGCGGCCGGGGGCGCGTTGATTGCTCTGACCCGCCACGCGGCCCCGGTCTATGCGGTCAACGCCGCCGCCGCGCTCATTTGCCTCACGCTGATCAGCTTCGTGCGGCGGCGTCCTGCGGCGGCACCGAAGGAGAAGATGACAGCGGCGAGTCTGATCGTGGGCTTCAAGTTCGTATTCGCCAGCCCGATCATCCTGGGAACCATCACGCTGGATTTGTTCGCCGTCCTGCTGGGCGGCGCGACGGCGTTGTTGCCGGTTTATGCCAAGGACATTCTGGCGGTCGGCCCGACCGGCCTGGGTTTCCTCCAGGCAGCGCTGCCGCTGGGTTCATTGTCCTGCGCGCTGGTGCTGGCGCACCGGCCACCCTTGCAGAAAGCGGGGCGGGCGATGCTTTTGGCGGTCGCGGGGTTCGGGCTGGCCACGATTGCCTTTGGCGGCTCGCGCTGGTTCTGGTTCTCCTTGCTCATGCTCTTCGCGTGCGGCGCGATGGACAACGTCAGCGTCGTCGTGCGGCACACCCTGGTGCAACTGCTCACGCCGGATGAAAAGCGCGGGCGCGTCTCCGCCGTCAACAGCCTCTTTATCGGCACCTCGAACGAGCTGGGCGGCTTCGAGTCCGGCCTGGTGGCCTATTGGCTCGGCCCGGTGGTCTCCGTCGTCTCCGGCGGGGTGGGCACCATTTTGGTGGTGCTGGCGGTGGCGGTCATCTGGCCGGAAATTCGGAAGTACGGGCGGCTGGATGCGTAGGGCAGGTGTAATAGCTGTAGCCGCCGACGGCAGTCGGCGCACTTTACCGACCCAGAGCAGATCAGCGCCGACTGCCGTCGGCGGCTACGACTGGAATCCGCCCTGAGGGTTCCAAGCTGGGCCGGTTCAGGAGTTGCCTGGCCAGGCACAAATTTGAACTTGATTTCGGCTCTTGGTGAAGCGTCGCGGCCCCGCCGCCTGGCTGGCCGGGTCAGGCAATTCCCCGACAAAAGATTTCTGCTTTTTCTGACTTGCGGCGCGGCCGGCCTGTGTTATGGTAGAATGCACCCTTATTAGTCACATTAGTAACTAGAGTGCCTGGCAGCCCTGTTTTGGCCGCCTTTTGGGGCACGGTTGAGCAGGGGGCAAGGCGAACAAACAGAAGTTGAAGGCAATTCAGGATTTGGGCAGGGATCAAGAGGTTGAGGCTGGAATACCGGCGCATCTTCAGGCGGCGCTTTGCCGTCATCCAATTGCCCCCGGCGGTTCTATCGAGTCGCGGGGGCGCTTTGAACTTCCCGGATGCCTTTAACAGAAACAATGAGCGATAAACCAAAGATATGAAAAACAAACAGATGAAAGTTCGGAGAGACGCGAGTAATTACGCCAAAAGGTTAAGATTCATCCCCGCCGCCCTCGGCCTCGGGTTCGGCCTGCTGGCCAATCACGCCGGGGCGGCCGTCACCACTTGGGACCCCCAAGGGACAGTTACATCACCAGTTTATTGTAACGGGCCTTGCTGGTACACTGGCAATCTGAGTCAGACCTGGGAAAACAACGAGTGGGACACGGCGAACGAAACCGGCACAGCTACCCCAGTAAACTGGGTGGAAGGCACCGCGGCCCTCTTTGCCGTCAACAGCGGCACCGGCACCCCCGCTTTCACCATCACCATGAATGCCAACCACACCGTCGCCGGCATTTTCGACGGACCCCTGGCCCCGAACCCGTGCCAAGTGACTATCCAGGGCCCCGGCACCATGATCCTGCCGGCCGGCCTCATTGGGTTCGACGTAATCAGCGACACCAGCGACCCCGGCCTCATAACGATCGCCGTCCCGATCACAGATGCTGGCGGCGCCGACGCGGCAGTATTGACGGCTGAAGGCACCGGCGAGATTTTTCTTAATGCCACAAATACCTACAGCGGCGGCACCACTCTGGGTTATTCTGGGACATCCTGGCGTGGCATTCTCTACTTCAACAACAGCGCCTCCTTTGGCACCGGCTCCTTGGTCATCAGCAACACCAGCACCTATATTGGTTCGCTGGCCGTCGAGGGGACCAGCGCCGTTACCATCCCCAATCCCGTCGTGGTCGGGAAATATACATATAATCCCCGATGCAACATTATCGGCGCCGCGGCCCCCAACGGCCCAACCTTTAGCGGCAACTGGACTTTGAATGGCGCCAATGCGGTCATCGGCTCGGCGACGGACGGAACGGTCACCATCTCCGGAAACATAGCCGACGGCCCCCTCGGTGCGGGTGGTTTTTATATGTTTAACCCCGGCATCCTGGTGCTTTCCGGCGTCAACACCTTCAGCGGCAACATGGGCATAGGCGACGGCACCCTGGCCGCCGGCACGCTCGAGATCGGCGGCGCGGGTCAGTTGGGCAGCGGCAATTATTCGGGCACCATCTACATTACCAACAGGGGAACCTTCGTTTACGCCAGTTCAGCCAACCAAACCTTGGCGGGAGTTATTTCCAGTGGCACAGCAAACGGAGGCGGCGCATTGACCCAAAACGGCCCCGGCACGCTCACCCTAACCGCACCCAACACTTACGCTGGCGCGACCACTATCAACGGCGGCACGCTCGAGATCGGCGGCGCGGGTCAGTTGGGCAGCGGCAATTATTCGAGCGCCATTGTAATTCAAGGCGGAGCAACGCTCATTTACGCCAGCTCAGCCAACCAAACCTTGTCGGGAGTTATTTCCGGTGGAGGCGCATTGACCCAAACCGGCCCCGGGACGCTCACCTTAAGCGCTGCCAACACCTATACCGGTGCGACGACGCTCAGCGGGGGCGCGCTGCTGGTTAACGGCTCGACTGCGGCAGGCAGTACGGTAACGGTCGCCTACGGCGCGACCCTGGGCGGCAGCGGCGCCATCAACGGGCCGTTGACCGTTCAGTCGGGCGGCATCCTCGCCCCGGGGGCGGGAGCGGCCGCCGCCGGAACGACCCTGACGCTCGCCGGGGCGGTGACGTTGAACTCCGGGTGCATCGTGTCAAACCAGATCAACAAGGTCGGGGCAACGCTGATGGCCGACAAGGCAAGTTCCAGCGGCACGCTCACGCTGGCGGGCACGCTCGAGGTCGTTCTCGACAGCGGCAGCAGCCCGCCGGCCAACGGCGACAGCTTCACCCTATTCGGCGGCACTCTGGCCGGTTCCTTTGCCTCCATTAGTACGCCGCCGGGATTCAGTTGGAATACTTCCGGACTGACCGCGGGTGGCAACGGCACGCTGGTCTGTCTTGGGTGCAACGGGACGTTGTCCGTGAGTGCCGGTGCGAACCAGACGATATGCAACGAAGGTTCGACAACCCTGAGTGCCACGGCCAGCGGGGGCAGCGGCAGCTACACCTCCTACGTTTGGAGTCCGGGCGGCGCCACCACAGCGTCCATCTTGGTGTCGCCGGCTTCGACCACCGCCTACACGGTTACGGTGACGGACTCCTACGGCTGCACTGCGACCAGCCCCAGTGTCACTGTTGCAGTCAACCCGGTGGTGACGGCCAATGCCGGCCCGAACCAGAGCATTTGCACCGGCTGCGGGGTGACCATTGGGGGCAGCCCCACCGCCGGCGGCGGCAGCGGCAGCGGTTACACTTACAATTGGAGTCCCGCCACGGGCTTGAGCAGCGCGACAGTGGCCAATCCCACGGCTTCACCCGCGACCACGACGACCTACACGGTCACGGTCACCGATTCGCTCGGATGCAGCAGCACGCCGTCCAGCGTGACGCTCACAGTGGTCCCTCCTCCCTCGATTGTCACGCAACCGCAGAGCGCAACGAACGTCATGGGCACAACCGCCACGTTCACGGTCAAGGCGGCCGGCAGCGGGCTGAGCTACCAGTGGCAGAAGAACGGCGCGAACCTCTCGGGCAATTCCCGGGTCACCGGCACGGCCAGCCCAACGCTGACCATTACCGGAGCTGTGCCGGGCGACGTGGGCAGCTACACGGTGGCGGTCAGCAACCTGGCCGGCAGCACCAACAGCGTCGCCGCCGTGCTGACCATTACCATCCCGCCCCAGGGGACCAGCAGCGGCGTCGTGTACGCCTTCCAACAAACCGGCTCCGGACCAATGAATCCGTTTAGCCGGCTCTTGCAAACCGCCGATGGCACGCTCTATGGCACGAGCTACAATGGAGGCACCAACGGCTACGGCACGGTGTTCCAGGCGGGCACCAATGGGGGGTCTGCCACGCTGGTTTCGTTTGCCTCGACCAATGGCGCAAATCCTTATGCGGGGCTGGTGCAGGGCAGCGACGGCAATTTCTACGGCACGACCTACTACGGCGGGGCCAGCGCCGACGCCGGCACGGTGTTCCGGGTGGACACCAGCGGGGCTTTGACCACGCCGGTTTCCTTTGCCTACACCAATGGCGCAGACCCGCGCGCGAAGCTGGTGCAGGGCAGCGACGGCAATTTGTACGGCACGACCTTCGACGGCGGGGCCAACGGCTACGGCACCGTGTTCCGGATGGACACCAACGGAGACTGGACCACGCTGGTTTTCTTGGCCTTCACCAACGGTGAGAATCCGGCTGCGGCATTGCTCCCCGCCGGCCGGTCTGGCTTTTACGGGACCACGGAGGGCGGCGGGGCGGCGCGTCAGGGCACCATCTTCAATCTGGCCACGAATGGGACCCTGACGACGCTCTTTTCCTTTGCCGGCACCAACGGGCAGAACCCGGGGGCGGGCCTGATAGCGGGCGCGGACGGCGCTCTCTACGGCACGACTTATGGGGGCGGGGACAGTGGCAACGGGACCGTGTTTCGGTTCACGCCCGGCGGCACTCTGACGACACTCCTCAGCTTCGAGGGCACCAACGGCGCCAACCCAGCCGCCGAGCTGCTGGCCGGCGGCGATGGCAGCTTCTACGGCACGACCTTCTTGGGGGGCGCTTATGGCGACGGCACGGTGTTCCAACTGACATCCCAGGGTGATCTGAAGACGCTGCTGACCTTCGACGGCACCAACGGCGCGAATCCTTACGCGGCGTTGATTCAGGGGGCCGATGGCAGCCTTTACGGCACCGCCGTCTATGGCGGCCCTGGCGGCGCTGGCGTGGTTTACCGCATCGGCTTCGACCCGTGGATTGCGACGCCGCCGGCGGGCGTGCAGGTGTTTGCCGGCGGGGCGGTGGCGCTAAACGTGGCGGCGCAGGGCACCGGCCCGTTGGTCTTCCAGTGGCAGTGCAGCGGCACGAACCTGACAGACGGGGGCAACGTTTCCGGCGCGTTCAGCGCCACGCTGGCCATCAGCGGGATTACCGCCGGCCAAGCCGGCCTTTACTCGGTGCTGGTGGCCGGTCCGGGCGGCAGTGTCACCAGTCTGCCGGCCACGGTCTCCGTGATCACCCCGGGAGTGCTGCTGATCAGCCCGATGCCGGACAATAATGTGCAGATTTCGTTTCTGGGCTACTCGAACTACTCAGCGGCAGTTAATGTCTCGACCGATCTGCTGCACTGGAGCGTCCTGACGAATTTCCCGCCCAGCGACGGCCCGGTGCAATTCCTGGACCTTGGCGCGACGAACTACACGCAACGGTTTTACCGGGCGGCGTGGGCGCCGTAGGCGGTTTGTGCGAGGTATGAGAATACGGGATTAGGGTGCGGGGCCGGGGGAACGCGGTGGTGGGGCCAGAGGAGGGCCGGGGTACCGCTGTCGTAGAGCTTTCATCGTTGCAGGGCAGGTCAAACCGAACTGGTCTTGCTCCACCCAGCCGAGGGCGCGGCTGGTGCGGATGAGGACGTAGCGGCCTCGGGCGCGGAGCCAGCGGGCCGGGTCGCCGGAGGCCAGGCGCGTCAGGGCCTGCGCTTCGAGCGTGGGCGTCAGCCGCAGGGGGGTGTCCTTCTGGAGGACGAAGCCGATCCTTGCGCGGGTCTGGACGCCGAAAAGGGCGGGAATGCTGAGCAGGAAGACCATGAGAGACAACGCGGCAATGGCCTGGTGCCAAGTGGATTTGCGCCGCCGCAGAATGCCCGGGAGGGCGCCCATGCCGACAGCCAGCCAGAGGCTGCCACCGGCGATCCACGCCCACCAGGCCACCGGCAGCCAAGTGGAGATGACTTCATACCACGCCAGTTCGGGGGCTTCGAGTTGAGCGGTCTTGCGCGCGAAACGGAGGTTTTGGCGGGCGAACTCGTTGAAGGGGTCCAGCCACAGGGCTTGTTCCCAGGCGAGAATGGCCTCGCCAGTGCGCCGGCATTGCCACTCGGCGTTGCCAAGGTCCTGAAGGGTGCCGGAAGCAGGTTGGAGGTTGACGGATTGGCCGAAGGCCTCGGCTGCCCGCGTGTAGTCCGCGGCACGGTAGGCGGTGACGCCGGCCTGGAAGAGGCTATCAGGGGAGGAAGCGAGGGCGGCCAGGGAGAGAAGCGGGGCGAGCAGAAATCCGAAGACCGAAATCCGAAATCCGAAGGCTGAAGGTCGGGCGGCGAGGAGCGGAGCTTTCATAGTCTGTCCTCCAATTGTTGGAGGACGCGCTCGAGGTCGGGTTGGAGGGGGAGCAGGTCGGCGGGGTTCGGGGACGTGGTGCTGAAGTGGGTGGCGTCGGCCACGGCAAAGAAGCGACGCACGACTTCGCCGGGCCGACCCGAGCGGTCAGGCTCGGCAAGAAGCGACAGGACGTCCGCGCCGACGAGGGCGCGGGGTTCCGCCGGATAATGCGGGGCGCAGGCGACGCGCAGGGCGCTGACAGCCGCCGCGGCAAAACGGGGGGCGTCCGCCGCCCGGGCGGCGCGGCGCAGGATGCGCCACTGGCGGCGCAAGGCGCGCCGGGCGCGGCGGCGCAGGACGATGTCCGGATGCTGTTCCAGATAACGGCGGCGGCGGTCCCAGCTCAAGAGTCCAAAGAAGGCGGCAGCGGGGGCGAGTTGAATGAGGGGAAACCAGGCCTGCTGTTGCGGCGGCACCAGGCTGGCGGCGGTCCGGCCGCGTGCAGCAGCCAGGCCACGAAGCACAAGTTCCTTCTCGGGTTCACCCGCCGTGGAGCCGGATTGCAGGAGAGCCGGGAAATCGGCGGGGGCCATGCCGGGGTTGACCGTTACCGGGACCGGCGGGATGGTGAGGTCGGCGTAACCGCCGGCTTTGGGGTCGAAGTAACTGAAGGGGATGGGCGGAGTGGCGCGCGCTGTTTCGGTGAGGGGGATGAGGGTGTAATTGAAGGTTACAAAGCCCTGGAGGGGGCTGGGCTGAGCGAGCGGGCCGGTTGGAGCCGGCGTGACGGGAGACGCCGGCACGGGCGTCGCTTGCCCTATACCGGCCACAGGGGTGGCAAACCCCGCTGGCGGACGCGCGGGAGGCGTCGGCACGGGGATCAGTTGCGCGGGAGCGAAGTCGTTGGCAGCGAAGACCTGCCAGTCGCGCGCCTGGGGCGGCGGAGGGGCGACCAGGCGGGCCAGGGGGGCGTCACCACGGTTGGTGACGATGACGGTGAGTTTGACGGGGTCGCCGACGCGCAGGACGTTGGTGGCCAGTTTGGGCGGACCCAGGGTGAAGCTGCCGATGGCCCCGGCAAAACCAGGCAATTGGCCCTCGGACGGGAGGGGTCGCACTTCCAGTTCAACCGGGTCCGACTCGAGAAGGGTGTATTGGGGCGGACCACCGGGAATGGTCGCGGCGCCGGTGATCGCAATAGGACCGGAGAAGCGATTGCCGGCGGTGAAACCTTGCGCGAAGACGGTGAGCTTGCCCGTCGTCACCGGCGTGAGAGTGGCTTCGTAGATGAAGGCGGGCATTGCGGTCCCGCCGCGCGACACCGTCTCGATCCGCTGACGGGCCGCACCCAGGTCCACGAGAAAGCCCTGCCCGCTCAACTGCGGCTGAGCCAGGCCTTGCACTACGCCCCCCGGTGCTCCCGGCAACACGATGCGCGCGGCGACGGGCTGGCCGACCAAGAGATTGGTGACGGGAAGTTCGAGCACGAGCTGCGGTGCGGGCGGCCCCGAGGCGGGCGGCGCAGAGACGACCTGAAGCTGCGCCGCCGGCACCGTCACCGGTTTGCCATAGACCTTGACCACAAACTCGGGCACGGTGAACGTGCCCAGGCTGGAGGCGCGGACACGCTGGTTAAACGCGGTCCGCGGCTCCAGGCTGGGGCCGGTCATCTGGAACATCTGTCCGTGGGCGCCGGGGCGCACGTCCAGTTGGGGCGGCGCGGCAATCTGGTCCGGCCACTCAATGGACTCTTCGAGCGCGTTGAACACGACGCGGAAGATGGACTGTTCGCCTGGACGGACCACCGGCGGGTCGAAGGACGAGGCGGCCTTCGGAGCCGCGGCGATCGCGATCTGCGGCTGGGATGTCATGAGCAACATCAGGGGGTCGCGGGGCGGAGGGGCGGGTGAGGGCGAAGGAGCTTGGGCGGGGAGGGGGGCGTTCGTGGCAAGGAGTAGCGAGGCGATTATGACCGAAATCCGAAGACCGAAATCCGAAGGCCGAAGGCCGAAGCTTGAGGGCTGAGGGTTATGGGGGGCTCGGCGCATGAGGTTGGCGGGTCACCAAGTGGGGCGGGTACGGTCCTTGGGTTCGGCGGGGGGGCCTTGGCCCATCGGCAAGCGGCGTTCGCTATCGAGCTTGTAGGCTTCGAGAAGCCAGCCGGCTTGTTCCACGGACAGGGACAGTTCCTTGCCTTCCTTCGTAGGACCTTCTTCCTGACCGGGCTGAGGTCCGAACGGTTGGTCTTCATCGTCCTCGTCATCGCCAGCCGCGCCGGGAGGCATGTCGGAACCGGGGATGCGCCCCTTAAGTTTCTTCAAGGCTTCACCCAGTTGCTGGCTCTTGTCGCACATGCCGTTGAAGCACTGCTGCATTTCGCGCAGGCTGTCCACGAGCTTCGCAATGCAACGGTCCAGGACCTCGGAGTTATGCCGGGCGTCGGAATCGGCATCGTTCAGCTCAGCAGCGCTCTTGAAATCACCCCAGGCGCGTTCCCATCTGGCCAGCACGGCGCCATGCACCTGCAACGCGCGGCGCACGGCCTCGGTCGCGGCTTTCAGTTCCTTGCGCGCGCCCCGGCCGCGCAGGTAGGCGGCGACCATTTTGTCCACGTCGTTGCCGCCGAGGGCTTCATTGGCCAGGCCGATGGCGGCGTCGGCTTGCTGCGCGGCGCGTTGGCCGCGCTCGACGGTTGGCTTGGCCGGCGGGCCCTTTTTCAATTGCTCGACGCCCTGTCCGAACCGAACGAGGCCGAGGTTGTAAAGTGCGGGCGGGTAGAGGCGCTCCTTGTGACTGGCAAGGGCGCTTTCCAGGGAGGCCTCCGCTTCGCGGAGTTTGCCCGCGCGAAGCTGGCGCGCGCCGGCGTTGTAAAACTCGCGCGGGGTGGCGGGAGGCGCCGGCTCGGGGGCAGCCCCAAAGACGGGCGCTGCGATGAGGACGAGCAGCGGGAGGGAAATCCGAAGGACGAAAGATGTTTTCGATAGCGGCATCATAGACTGTTCAGGAGTTAATTTCGCGCAGGCGGCGGCGGGTGCCAATCAAAGATTCCGCCACCAGCAAGACCAACACTCCGGCCACGGGCCAATGGAAACGGTCCACGCCCAGTTTGCGGGCCGGGGCCGAGGCCGAACCCGCGTTGAGGTTCTCCAGCGCGAGCCGGACTTTGGCCAGGCCCTCCCCCAGCGGACCGAGGGGATAGTAGGCGCCGTGGGTGGCTTGAGCAATGGCGCGCAACGTCGGTTCGTCGAGCCGGCTGCGCACGACCTCGCCCCGGCGGTCGCGGACCAGCTCCGGTTTGCCTTGCTCGTTCAGGAACTGAATCTCCGCACCCGCCGGCGTGCCGACACCCACTGTGAACACCATGACACCCTGCTTCGCCAGCGCCTCCGCCGTGCGGACGCCGCCTTGTTCGAGGTCTTCGCCGTCGGTGAGCAAGACGAACAGCTTGGGCCGCTGGGCCTTATCCAGGGCGTGGGAAGCTTCATCGAGCGCCCGGCCGATATCGGTGCCGAGGACCGGGATGGTTTTGTCGTCAATGGCCAGGAGGGCGTCCTGGAAGGCGCCGTAGTCGAAGGTGAGGGGGCATTGGAGGAAGGCCTGGCCGGCGAAGGCGACCAGCCCGACGCGACCGTGGCCGTGGCGTTGCACGTAATCGAGGATGGCCAGCTTGGCGCGCTGTAACCGACTGGGCGCTACGTCGCTCGCCAACATGCTGCGGGAGCAATCCAGAATAAAGACGATGTCCTGGCCGAACAAGTGACTGACCTCCGCTTGCTCGCCCCACTGGGGCCGCGCCAGGGCGAGACCCACCCCGGCAGCGGCGAGGACGAGCAACACCTGCTTGAGCGCGCGGCGGGCGCGGCTGGCCGAACGGGTCAGTTCTTCGACGAAATGCGGCGCGGCGAGCCGGGCGAGCTGTTTCTGCCGCGCCCAGGCGGAATAGCGTTGCAGAGCGGTCAGCAGCAGCGGAGCCAGCACGGCCAGCCAAAGCCAGCGCGGTTCGGCGAAATGGGGGTTGGCGAAGTTCATGCGCGGCTTAAGGGGAGAGGCGGGGTGCGAAATCCGAAATCCGAAATCCGAAATCCGAAGGAAGGCCGAAATCCGAAATCCGAAACGGAGGCAGTAGCCGAAGGTTGGAATGCTCTCAGGGCACGCTCGCGCTGCGCTGTCGGATTTCGGATTTCGGATTTCGGATTTCCCCTCATGGCACTCTCCTGAACCGGGTGTTGGCGAGCCCCATTTCCAGGGCGAAGAGGCCGAACGCGGCGAGCAAGGGCCATTGATACAATGGCCGGTAGGTGGTGAAGCGCCGGAGTTTAATCTCGGTCTTCTCCAGCCGGTCAATCTCGTTGTAGATGCGCTGCAGTGCGCGGCGGTTGGTGGCGCGGTAGAACTTGGCCCGGGAGAGCGCAGACATCTTGCTGAGGACGTCGTAGTTGGCGGGCTGCAAGATCATGGCGGGCTTGAGGTTGCCGTTGGCGTCCAGCTCCAGCTTGCCGGTCGCCGGGTCGAACAGGTTCAACATGAACGGCTGCTCGATGCCGATGCCGATGGTATAGACCTTCACGCCCAGCGCGGCGGCGAGCTGCGCGGCGGGCACGGGATCAATGTCGCCCTTATTGTTGTCGCCATCGGTCAGCAGGATAATAATGCGGCTCTTGCTGTCTTTGAGGCCCTTGAGCCGCTTGGCGCCGGCGGCGGTGGCATCGCCGATGGCCGTGCCCAGGTCGCGGATGAGGCCCACGTGGAGGCGGCGGAGGTTCTCGATGAGCCAGTCATGATTGAGGGTGAGCGGGCTGGCCAGGTAGGGCACGGCGGAGAAGACGATCAGGCCGAGCCGGTCGCTGGGGCGTTTGCGGATGAAGTCCTCGAGCACTTGGGAGGCGATGTCGAAGCGCGAGACCCGCTCCTGCGGCCCGCCCATATCCAGCGCCATCATCGACCAGGAGAGATCCAGCACGAGCATGATGTCCACGCCGCTGGCCTGGGTCTCGGTGTGGTCATTGGCGAACCGGGGACCGGCGAGCGCCACGATGCACAAGGCGGCTGTGAGAATCCGCAGAAAGAGCAGGAGGCGGCCGGAGGCGGCTCGGGCGGCGGCGCCCGCGGCGCGGGCGATGTCGGCGCTGGGAAAGCGCAGCGCGGCGAGCTTGCCGATGCGCCCGCGCAGGAAGGCGTAGAAGGGCAGCAACGCCAGCAGCGCCAGCAACCAGGGGTATTGAAACTGGAGGTTGCCGGTCATTCGGAACAGTCTAAAGTCCAGAGTCTAAAGTCTAAAGTCCGAGAGCTGGCGGTTGCAGGCCGGGATGGGTTGAGGGGGATCATTTCTCGATGCCCGTTTTGGGCGGGCTGGCGACGGAACTTTGGGTGAGTTGGACCGCAGACTGAGCCAGGGCGAGGCGGCGGCTCTGGGCCTGGTCAATCAGCTTGAGGGCTTGGGCGACCGCGCTGAAGGGCGGGGCGGGCGTGGGCGGGGAGAATTTGCGCTGGTCGCATTGGCGGAGGAACTCGCTGAGCACGACTGAAAGGTCGGGGCCGATTTGGTCGTGGCCGGCAATCGCGCGGCAAAACTCCGTAGTCGTCAGTTCGCCGGGCGGCAGACCGAAGGCCGCGATGACATAACGGCGCAGGATTCGGGAGACGCGGCTCAATAGCGCGCCGTCTTCCGGTTGCTGGCGCAAGGGCTCTAGCGCCTGGCGGGCTTGAACTTCCGGCGGCACAACCACCGGCGGCTTAGACCGGGTCATTAACCAGGCGGCAGCGCAAACCAGCCCTAGCAGGAGGACGCCGAAGAGGATAACCCACAGGCTGTATTGCTCCCAGAATGTGGGCGGTATCTCGGCATGGGGCGGACGCAGGGGAGGGATGTCGTCGGGGGATGTTAGGCTGGCGGCAGGGAGTGGGAGAGCGGAGGAGAGTAAAGCAAGGACCAGGGACAAACCCCGAAATCTGAAATCCGAAGCCCGAAGGAAGGCCGAAATCCGAAATCCGAACAAGGACTTCGTGCGGCTGGTGTGGGCGCTGGCGGGTGCGCCGGGAAACGGCCACGCCCAGCAGGCGCCTTCGATGTCGGACTTCGACGTTCGGATTTCGGGTTTCGGATTTCGGCCCTTCATCCCCTTCTCCTCCCGCGCCGGGTCTCGAAGAAGGCCTGGAGGGTCTGCGCGAAAGGCTCGGCGGTGCTGAAGCGCAGGGTATCGACCCCGGCGCGGCGCAACGCGCGGTCGAGTTCGGCGAGGCGCTCCGCGTTGGTGTTGGCAAACTTCTCCCGCACAGCGGCGCGGCTGGAATCAATTTCAAGCAACTCCCCCGTCTCGGCGTCCTCGATCGTCAGCAACCCGGCGGCGGGCAACGCGCTCTCGCGCGGGTCATGCAGGTGCATGCACACCACGTCGTGGCGGGCATTGGTGAGGCCGATTTCCTCGACGGTGCCGCGGCCCGCGCCGGGTTGGGCGAGGGCGGGGCCGAAGCTGTGCAGGAAATCGGTGAGCAGGAACACAATCGAGCGCCGGTGCAACACGCGATTCAGGAAGGCCAGGGCCGCCGGGATGTTGGTGCCCCGGCGCCGGGGCGCGAAGAAGAGCATCTCGCGGATGAGCCGCAGAATATGGCGCCGCCCTTTGCGCGGCGGCAGGAACAACTCGATCTGGTCGGTGAACAGCAGCAGCGCGACCTTGTCGCTGCTCCGCGCGGCGGAAATAGCCAGCGTGCCGGCAATCTCCGCCGCAAACTGGCGTTTGGTGCGGCGCAGCGACCCGAACGCCGAAGAGGCCGAAACGTCCACGGCCAGCACCAGGGCCAATTCACGCTCCTCGCGGTAGCGCTTCACAAACGGCCGCCCCATGCGACAGGTGACGTTCCAATCAATGTCGCGGACCTCATCGCCGGGGATATACTCGCGCAGCTCTTCGAAATCCATGCCGCGGCCCTTGAAGTGGCTCAGATAGGCGCCCACCATGGTGTCGTTGACCAGGCGGTTGGTGCGCACCTCGACCCGGCGGACGCTTTCGAGCAATTCGGCAATGGTCATGACAGGAAGGGGCCGAAACCCGAAACCCGAAGCCCGAAATCCGAAGGAAATCCGAATACCGAAATCCGAAACCCGAACCAGCAGTCGGCGGCAGGAGTCAGCGGCGAACCAGGGAATTCGGACTTGGAAGTTCGGCCTTCGTACTTCGGATTTCGGCCTTCCTTCGGGCTTCGGATTTCGGGTTTCGGATTTGCCATCACGGCACCGGGACGGCGTTGAATATCTTCTTGATGATGGCGTCGGTCGTCACCGCCTGCGCCTCGGCTTCATAGGAGAGGATGAGGCGATGACGCAACACGTCGGGGCCGATGCTCTTGACGTCTTCCGGGGTGACGTAGGCCCGGCCTTGCAACAGCGCCCAGGCCTTGGCCGCCAGCGTCAGATAGATGGTCGCCCGCGGCGACGCGCCGAACTGGATGAAATGCTTCAAGTCGAGCTTGTACTTCTCCGGCTGGCGCGTCGCGAAGACGAGGTGGACCACGTAATCCCGCACTTTCTCATCCACGTGAATCTGGTCCACCAGCTTGCGCGTCTGGAGGATTTCCTCGAGCGGGATGACGGGCTTGACTTGCGTCTCCGGCGCGGTGAACGCCATGCGGTCGAGAATCTTGCGCTCCTCCGCAAAGGACGGATAGTCGAGCAGCACCTTGAACATGAAACGGTCCACCTGCGCCTCCGGCAGGGGATAGGTGCCTTCCTGATCAATCGGGTTCTCGGTGGCCAGCACCAGAAACGGCGACGGCAGGGGCATCGTCTCGCCGCCGAGCGTTACCTGCCGTTCCTGCATGGTTTCGAGCAGGGCCGATTGCACTTTGGCCGGCGCGCGGTTGATTTCGTCGGCCAGCACGAAGTTGGCGAAGACCGGGCCTTTGGTGGCGTGGTACTTGCCGTCGTGCGGACTGTAAATCAGCGTGCCGGTGATGTCGGCGGGCAGCAGGTCGGGGGTGAACTGGACGCGATGGAAGGAGGCATGGATGGCGGAGGCCAGGGTGCGGACGCACATGGTCTTGGCCAGGCCGGGCACGCCTTCGAGCAGGACGTGGCCGTTGGCCAGCAACCCGACCAGCAACCGGTCCACCAGTTGCTCCTGCCCGACGATGACCCGGCCAATTTCCGCCCGCAGCCGGCTGATCCAGCCGGCCGCCGCCTGCACTTGCTCGTTCAACGATGTGCTCATGAATCAACGAATCTAGGCAAAGACGGGCAGCGACTCAAGTTATACCATCTGCCGATGATAATCAGTGGGTTGGCTGGCAAACCCCTCACCCGTCACCCAGTGCCAAAAAGCTGCTTGCATTCCCTCTTGCCTGTGGCACAGTAATCTCAAATTAAGCCATTGAGCTTGCTGATGACAGGTCCTCTGTCAGTTTCCCCATAAGCAAGGCTTGGTGTTGCTTGGGCGGAAGCGGAGGAGGCTGATCGGCGAGTTCCCTGGTCCATTGTGTCATAAGATGAACGGAACTAGGAATGCCCGCGTTGACCCGGCCATCCGCGAGATGGCCCGCCGCCTTTTCGGATTCCGCAACTTTAACCCTCTCGCGTCCAGCCGGGAGTTGGTAGGGATTCTGGAAA
>JBEKJO010000035.1:0-40355 GCA_050011195.1 Verrucomicrobiota bacterium
AGGTCGCCGTGCTGGCGAGCGCACTCGCGGGCAATCGGCAGGATGGCGTGGGAGTTGATGGCGGTGATGGCGACGTTGACGATCTCAAACGGTTGTTCGGGGAATCGCTCGCGCAAGAGGACTTCCAGGTAGCGGCTGGCGCCATAGGACGGCTCCGGGTCTCCCATGGCCGCCGACTCTCCCAGAATAAAGATGCGATAGGTGCTGGCGGGCTTGTTCGCTGCTATCCGGATGGGCCCCGAGAACCGAGCCAGTTCGGGTGGAAAGAACCTGAGTCCATACTCCTCGTTATTGACCAGCAAGTCCTGGTCGCCGACGCGAATCTTCTCGAAGAAGGCGGTGGGGTAGCCGTAACCTGCGAGGCGCAAGGCGCCCTCCAGGACGGCAAAGGTCGCCAGCGGCACAAGCACCAGCGCCAGCAGGCGAAAGAGCCACTGGCGGCCCGTGCTCAGAACGGGCGTGGAATCGGCAGGCAGCGATGCGCCGGGCGGTTGGCTTCGCTCTTGCCGGCGCTCGGGCCGGTGGTTGTTGGGGCGTCGCTTCAACCCCGAAGGTATTTCACCACCGCCTCGGTCCGGGAATGGACATGCAGTTTTTCATAGACCGTCCGCACGTAGCTGCGCACGGTGTCGATGCTGATGGTCATCCGGTCCGCGATCTCTTTGTAGGCGTAGCCCTTCGCGAGTTGATCCAGAAAGTCCTTCTCCCCCGGCGTGAGCCGCGCAACGGGCGAGTCCCCGTCCGCCGTTCTGGAAAAATACTGGACCACCCGCCGGGCCAGTTGCGGGGTCATGGGCGAACCGCCGCCATAAACGTCGCGGATAGCGTCCAGCAGGCGGGCGGAGGCGGTGCGTTTGAGCAGGTAACCGCTCGCGCCGGCCTTCAAGGAATTGAACAAGGAGTCGCTGTCTTCATAGACCGTCAGCATGAGAAACTGCACGGCGGGCAGGCTGCCCTTCAACTGGCGGACGCACTCCACGCCATTCACGCCCGGCAGGTTGATGTCCATCAGGACCACGTCCGGCGTCCGGTGCGGGATTTCCTTCAAGGCCGCCTCCGCGTCGGCGTAGTCGCCGACCAGCCGGAGGGCCGGCGCGCGGCGGATCAGCGTCGCGAGACTGGTGCGGATGCCATCGTCGTCATCGACAATCGCAACTTTGATCGGCATATCGTCTGCAAGTCTGGCGCCCACACACCTACTCTGGCACAGGGGGCGGCGCCTTCACAACCGCATGAATGTGCGGCCAACCCCGGTCCTTCTCAAGCGGGAAAATTCACCACCAGCCTTACGGCGGTCCCTTTTCCCGGTGCGCTCTCCACCGCCAGCGTTCCCCCCATGTCCGCGGCGCGCCGCCGCATGTTGCCCAAGCCCTGTTGTTTGCCCGGCTTCGGCGGCAGCGCCTGCGCCTCGAACCCTTGCCCGTCGTCCTGGACCACCATCTCGAGCGTCCGCGCCGAGGCCTTCGCCTGCACCCGAACCTCCCGGGCCTGGCCATGTTTGAGCGCATTGGTCAGCGCCTCTTTGACCACGAGGAAAATGTTGTGCCGCATCTCCGGCGGCAGGGAACGCGCGGGCAAATCCTGTGGCAGGTCCAGCCGGCAATGCGCGTTGTCCCCGTCAAACAACTCGTTCGCAAAATGCGCGATGTACTCCACCAGGCTTTGCAGCGAATCGCTGCCCGGCCGCAAGGCCCAGACGATTTCTTCCAGCGCCCGCACCGTCTGGCCGGCGGATTGGGAAATCTTCTGCGCGTGGACCTCGACCTGGCTCGGGCTATCCTTGTCCGCGCGGGCCAGATCGCTCAACAGCGAGATGCGGGTCAGCGAAGAGCCCAGATCGTCGTGCAGGTCTTGCGCGATGCGCGCGCGCTCGTGCTCCAGGGCGCGTTCCTGCTCCAGCAGCTTTAAGCGGCGCTGGTGTTTTCTCTTTTCCACGATGCGGACGGTGCCCGCCACCGAGGCCAGCAACCCCAGCGACGCCAGCCCGATGAACCACCAAGCCTGCCACAAATGGGGTGACACGACCACTGACAAGCTCGCCCCAGTTTCGTTCCACGTGCCGCCGCTGTTGCAGGCGATGACCCGAAATTGGTACTGGCCTGGCGGCACATAACTGTAAAAGGCCGCGCGCCTGGCTCCGGCTTCCACCCAGTCCGTATCCAGCGGTTCGAGCCGGTAGCGAAAGCGCACCCGTTCCGGGGCGCTGAAGCTCATGCCGGTGTAATGAAACTCCAGGCGGTGTTTGCCCGGGCCGACTCTGATTTCAGCCGCCGCCGCGGGGCCAGGGTTCGCCCCCTCACTTCCTCCCCCCGCCGCCGCCTGGGGCGTCCTCGTGTCGGCAGCAACCCCATCAATCATGGTTTCCTCCAGCACGACTGCCGGGGCCGGCGCCTCGGCCGTTCGCGGCCGCGGATCCACGACCACGATGCCTTTGAGCGTCGAAAAGCAGAGCTGGCCCGACTGGGTCTTGAGGCCCGCCGGATAAAAGCCGCCGGTGCATTCCTCCGAGGGCATCCCCTCCGCCCGCCCATAGACCTGCGGATATACCACCGCGATTTTGCCCGTCACCAGTTCCTCCAGCTCGCCCTTGCCTACACAGGCAATGCCCCGGTTGCTCCCCAGCCAAAGGCGGCCCTTGCCGTCTCCCAGGATTTGCGAGATCGTATTGTCCGGAAGCCCTTCCCGCATGGTAAAGGTGGCCAGTTGCCCGTTGCGCCACCGGCTCAAACCGCCGCCCGCCGTGCCGATCCAGAGCGTGCCTTGGCCGTCCAAATAAAGCGTGCGAATCCAATCGCTCAACAGGCCGCCCCCCTTCTCAAAATGGGCGCGCGACTCCTTCTGGTAGCGATACAGCCCCTCCCCTTCGGTGCCAATCCACAGGACTCCCTCGCTGTCCTGCAGGAGGGCCGTGATGGGATGGGACTGGGAATAATTGGTCTGTGCCAGCCACTCGCCCCGCCGCAGCCGCCAAACCTGTCCTTGACGCGTGCCCGCCCACACCCCACTGTCCCGGTGTTCGGTCAGGGCGATGACGTTGAGCCTCGCCAGGGCCGTCACCTCCACCTCACCAGTCGCATTCTTCGGATCCTTGAAACGCCACAATCCATCCGCCCCGCTCATCCAGCAATTGCCGTCGCGCGCCATGAGCAACGAGATGACTTCGGGATAACGCCGGGACAAACCCGCCGCCGTCAGGCGGCTGAAGTTCCTGCCTTCCCAGCGATATAAGCCGTCGTTGGGTTTCCCGGCCCAAATGACTCCGGGCGCAATTTCCGCCAGCCCCTGAACCGGCCCGTAACCCAGCCCTTCGTTTTGTCCGAACACCAGCAGATTGCTGCGCCGCAGCCGGTTCAACCCGGCCCCGGTGCCCACCCACAGATTCCCTTCCCGATCCACCAGCAAGGACTCGACCGCATTGTCCAGCAGTCCGCTGCTGGCGTTGATGGCCGCCAGTTTGCCCTCCTTGAACTGAAACAAACCCTCGCTCACTGAACCCGCCCACACGGTGCCATCCGGCTCCTCGGCCAGCGCGCTCACATGCGGCCGGGCCAGGTGCCGCGGAATCCGGTAGCGCCGCCATTGATCGCCCTCCCGGCACAACACAAAGTCATCTCCCGCCCCCACCCAGATGCGCCCGGCCTTGTCCTCCAGCAGGCAGTGCGGGTCCTGCAGCAATCCCTCCACCGAGCTGTCCGTCAACGCAACGAACTTGCCCTCCAGCAACCGGAAAATGCCAGCTCCCGTCGCGCCCAGCCACAGCACTCCCTGCCGGTTCTTGAGCAGGACGCTGATGGGTTTGCCTTTGAATTGTTCCGCGGCGCTTGGGGCCGTCAGCCGCCCGTTTTGCCACACCGCCAACCCCGCTTCGGTGCCAACCCACAGCCGCTTTTCATTGTCTTCCGCCAGGGCCGTGATCGAGTCTGCCGGCAACCCCTCCCGCTTCGTGAACGTGGCAACCTGACCCGCCTGCCAGCGAGTTAAACCGCCGCCGTCCGTCCCGATCCAAAGCGCGCCATGACTGTCCTCGAACAGCGTGCGCACCGGCCCGCCCGGCAGCCCCTCCCGCAACCCGAAGGAGACAAAGCGCACACCGTCGAACCGGGCCACCCCGTCATCGCTCCCGATCCAAAGATAGCCATCGCGCGTTTGCGCCAGCGCGCGCACCGAGTTCTGCGGCAGCCCTTGCTCGCGCTGCCACGAGCGGAACGTCAGCGCCTCCCCGCCGCGCCTGGGCGTTCCCCCGCCGAGTTCGGCCCCGCCACCGGAGACGAAGTCGCTGAATGATGTCGCCACCGCCATGTCGCTGAAAGTCCAGCCCAACCCGCCGCCGCCATGGCGAAGGTGGATTTCGTTGAACGAAGCGTTCGCGCGGAAGGTCGTCGTCAGACTTTCCGGCTGGCTCGCTTCGGTCGCGCCGGGCGCCAGGTCCGGATTCAGCCAGACCGTCACACGGTCGTCTCCGCTCGGAACGTATTGCACCTTGAACACGATCGTGCGGTCATAGCCGCGGCGGGGCAATTCGTAGGGCAGATAGACCCCGGCGCTGGGAGATTCGGGCCGGGAGGAGTTCAGGTCGAAGTCCCCGGAAACCTTGTTGGACGGGCCGGTCTCAGCCGTATTGAACGCGCTGTAGGCCCAGGCCTTCAGCGAGTTGCCCACCCCCAGCCGCTCCACGTTTCCTTCGTAAAGTTGGAACGCCGCGAAGTATTCCTCCGTGCCCACGTCCGAGAGCGGGTCCACGTGAAACCTGAAATAGAGTGTGTCGCTGGCGGTGTCGTCACGTTTTACCGCGCCGCCCAGAATGTCGCTGCCGGCGCCCGTCTCATGAGCGAGGGTCGCGCCCAAATCACTCCACAAGACGACGGCGGTGGCCGGGGCCGCCCAGCCCAGAACCGTTGCCGCCGCCAGCGACAACCTCCAGGCGCGGCCCCTGCCTTTGCTCGCGGCGAAAAAGCCCCCCCGCGCCAGCCGCCAAAGCGACCCACCACACGAGCAGCAAACGGCTGCGTGCCGAAACATGAATGCCATTATGCGGTCAAACCCTCGCCAGTTCAAGCTGACCTGCCTGCCGGATGCCGTCACCGGATGTCCAGTCGGCGACGGCCAGTGCGCGAAGTTTCGCACGCGTCAGCCGCTCACTTCCCGGGCTTAAACTCCTTCACGCGCTTTTCGGCTTCGGCGATCTGCGCCGGGCTCAGTTCCTTCGTGATGGCTTCCCGGAGGTCAGCGCGCTGGTTGTCGCCGTGCGCAGCCCCGAGGGCAAACCACTTGTAAGCCTCCGGCAGATCCTTGGGCGCTCCCTGGCCGAGCGCGTAGGCGATGGCCAGGTTGTTCTGCGCGCCGCCATAACCGCGCTCCGCCGCCCGGCGATAACACTCGACGGCTTTGACGTAATCCTGCGGCACGCCCCGCCCCTGTTCATACATCATGCCCAGTTGGTTTTGGGCCGAGGCATAGTTCTGCTCGGCTGCTTTGCGGAACCATTTCACCGCTTCCGCATCGTCGCGCGGCACGCCTTTGCCCTCGGCATACATCCAGCCCAACGTGCTCTCCGAGGCCGCGTAATTCTGGCCCGCCGCCTGGCGGAACATATCCGCCGCTTTGGCGTAATCCTGCGGCACGCCTTTGCCGTCGAGCAAGAGATTGCCCAGATGGTCCTGCGCCGACGCATAGTTCCGGTCCGCCGCTTTGCGGAACCAGGTGGCCGCGGCCTCCACATCCGCGGTCACGCCTTTGCCGTCAAGATACAAAACCCCCAGGTTGTCCTGCGCTTCCGTGTAGTTGCCTTCGGCGGCCTTGCGCAACCATTTCACCGCCTCCCCCAAATCCTGCGTGGGGACCTTGCCTTCGAGGTAGAGCATCGCCAGATAGTTCTGGGCCGACGCGAAGTTCTGCTCCGCCGCCTTGCGAAACCACTTGCTGGCTTCATTCAAGTCCGGCTTGACGCCTTTGCCCTCGGCGTACATCAGGCCGAGATTCTTTTGCGCGGAGGCGTAGCCTTGGTCGGCCGCCTTTTGAAACCACTTGAGCGCCTGCGCGAAGTCCTGCGTCAGACCGGTGCCGCTCTTATAGATCAGACCCAGGGTGTTTTGCGCCTCGGCCAGGCCCTTCTCCGCCTGTTTCCGCACTTCATCCACCTCAACCGTCTGCGCACGACCGGCAACCGCCAGCGTGACCCAGAGAGCAGAAATGAAAAACCGGGCCGCAGCCCCACGCCTTGATTTGAGCAGTGCGTTCATGACCTCCATTCTAACCGCCCCTTCCCCGCCGGCAAACCCAAAAGTGGTCCCGCGCGAAAAGGCAAGCGCAAGGCCGGAATTTGCTGGACGCGACCCGCCACCCCTCTAACCTGACTGCGACCGGCAGTTTCTTGAACGTTACTATGAACCGAAGACACTTCATTCGCAACACCTCGTTCCTCGCCGCCGGCGCCATGCTCGGTTCGGTGAGCGGGGCCGCCGAAACCGGCTTCCCAGTCGTCCGCATCCCCGAGGCCAAACGTAAATTCACGAGCCGCGCCGTCGAGCGAACCATCGAAACCATCAAGGCCCGCATCGGCAACAAGGAGCTGGCGTGGCTGTTCGAGAATTGCTTCCCGAACACCCTCGACACGACAGTTGATTTCGAGGTCGTCGAGGGCCGGCCCGATACCTACGTCATCACCGGCGACATCGACGCGATGTGGCTGCGGGACAGCACCGCCCAGGTCTGGCCCTACCTCCCGCTGATGAAGAATGACGCCAACCTCCAGCAGTTGATCGCCGGCGTCATCAACCGCCACACCCGCTGCATCCTCAAGGACCCTTACGCCAACGCCTTCTACAAGGACGAGAACAAAGTGAGCCATTGGAAGAGCGACCTGACGGAAATGAAGCCCGGCGTCCACGAGCGCAAGTGGGAGATTGATTCCCTCTGCTACCCCATCCGCCTGGCCTACCATTATTGGAAGGCCACCAACGATCGGACCCCCTTGGATGCCCAGTGGCGGGAAGCAATCCTCAAAACCCTCCAGACCTTCCAGGAACAGCAGCGCAAAACCGGCCCCGGCCCCTACCGCTTCGAGCGGCGCACCGAGCGGCAGACCGATACCCTCGCTGGCGGCGGCTATGGCCGGCCCGCCAAACCGGTCGGCCTCATCTTCTCCATGTTCCGGCCCAGCGACGACGCGACCGTTTTCCCATTCCTCGTCCCGTCCAACTTCTTTGCCGTCGCCAGCCTGCGCCAGGCCGCGGAGTTGTTGACCCAAGTCCATCACGATCAGGCCTCCGCCACCCAATGCCGCGCCCTGGCCGACGAGGTCGAGGGTGCGTTGCGCCAATACGCCGTCGTCATCCACGAGAAGTTCGGGCGCATCCTCCCTTACGAGATAGACGCCTACGGCAATTATTACTGCATTGACGACGGCAACGTCCCGAGCCTCCTTTCCTTGCCGTATCTCGACGCGACCGGGCCTGGTGACCCTCTCTATCTCAACACGCGCAAGTTCGTCCTGTCCGACAGCAACCCCTACTATTGCATCGGCAAAGCCGCCGAAGGGCCGGGCGGACCCCACGTGGGCCGGGACATGATCTGGCCCCTCGGGCTGATCGTGCAGGGCCTCACCAGCACGGACGACCAGGAAGTCCGCCAATGCCTCCTCACCCTGCAAAAGACCCATGCGGGCACCGGCTTCATGCACGAAGCCTTTAACAAGGACGACCCGTCCAAATTCACCCGCAAGTGGTTTGCCTGGGCCAACACCATCTTCGGCGAACTGATCCTCAAGAGCTACAAAGAGCGCCCCCATGTGCTAAACTAATGCAAGGGCGGCTGTAACCTTTGCCCGCCCTGGACGGTCTGGTGTAACAAGAGGCTGTCGGGCCGTTTGCGTGCCGCGGCAGCCCGTTTGGAACAAATCAAGTATGGCGGACCTATGTCTATTGGCTGAGGACGGCGCAGTGGCGCAGCGGTGGGAAATCGGCGACCAGCCGGTCGCCGTTGGTCGTGATGAAACCGCCGATGTGACCATCCGTGATAACACGCTTTCGCGACGGCATTTCCTCATCTGGCGGGAGGGCGACAGCTTTCTCATCAAGGACTTGAACTCACAGAACGGCACCTGGGTGGACGGCCAGCGAGCACGAGGAACAAAGCTGTCCCATAACGTCTGTATCGTCGCTGGCCGCACGCTGTTCCTGTTCAGCGAACACCGCCTTCCCGCCAGCCCCGCCCGCAACCCTCTGGCGGCCCCGTGCGCCACCGCCGTGGTCCTCCCCGCCGCGCTGGCCGCGTCCGCCTCACACCCGGCCCTGGCCAAACCGGCTGACTGAGCGCTCCCGGGGTTCGCGGCCCCCCCCCTTGCCCGGTCTGGCCCAGGGGAGGGCGTCGATTTGGGATGCCTGAAATTACCTTGCCAGCGTTCTCGGATCGAACGCGATGCTCGATTGCGGCAACTCGGCTGCGTCGGCCCCGAGTAAAGTGTTCGGGGTGTCGGACATATCGAGATCAACCGTCAACCCTTGCAGCACCTCCGCATGACGGAACCAGACCCGGTTCTGCAGTTGGCCGTTGAAACGCACGCTTCGGATGTATTTGTTGTCCCGCGAGTTGTTCCGGCACACCAGTTTCAGCGTCTTGCCATTGTCCAGGCGGATGGTGATACGGTCGAACACCGGGCTGCCGAGTTCATACCGAGGAACACCCGGCACCACGGGATAAAAGCCCAACATGGAGAACACCGCGAATGCGGACAACCCGCCGCCGTCCTCGTCTCCGGGTATGCCCATGAGCGAATCGGTGAACCAGGCCTCAATCAGTTGGCGCACCCGCTTCTGCGTTTTCCACGGCGCGCCGAGGTGATTATAGACGTAAGGGATGGCCATGCTGGGCTCATTGCCCATCGAGAACTGGCCCACCATGCCGGTCGAGTCCATGAACACGGAATAGAACTCGTACCGGGGACGGCCAATGTCCTCGCGGAAAAGCTGGTCCAGCTTGGCCTCGGCGGCGCGTCTCCCGCCCATCAGCTCGAACAGCCCGTTGTAGTCGTGCTGCGCGTCCCAATTGTAGGTGTAGGCGTTGTTCTCGGTGAAGTAATCGCGCGCCCCCGGGCCGCCGGAGAACTTGGGATCAAAAGGCTCAATCCAATTCCCCTGGGCGTCTTTCGGCCACATGAACCCCTTGTCCGCGCGATACACCTTCTTGTAGTTCTCCGCCCGCTTCAGGAAGAAGTCATAGTCCGCGCTCTTGCCCAGCTCGCGGGCCAGTTGCGCCGTGCACCAGTCGTCGTAGCTCTGGTCTAGAGTGAGGGCGACGGCTTGCCGCCTTTCCCAGTTGGTATCAACGAGGGAGATCGTTTCCTTCTCCCCCGGATGCAGCGCGGGGTAATAGCCGTGCTCGGCATAGAAGTCATCCAGCGGGCATTTGGGCGCCTTGCGCCACGGCAGCATCGTCGCCTCCAGCGCATTCTTGCGCACGCCTTCGTAGCCGGTCTTGAGGTCGAAGTCGCGAATGCCCTTGAACCAGGCATCCGCCATCCAGGCGGCCGCGTGATTCCCCGTCATCGCATGCCAATCGCCCCATACCAGGGCGAACGACGGCATCCAGCCGGACTGCTCATACATGCGGACGTAGGATTGGATTTTATCCGCCTCCTGTTCGGAATTCAGCAGCAGGTGCAGCGGTTCCAGCGCCCGGTAGGTGTCCCACAGCCAGTTATCCACATAAAACGGCCGCGCGTCCTGATGCACCTTGTGATCGAAGCCGCTGTAATACTGCCCGTCCTCGGAAATGTTGACCATCCGCTCACAGCAATGATACAGCGCGGTGTAAAACACGCGGCGTTGCGCCGGCGTGCCCCCTTCCACTTTGACCTGCCCGAGCTTCTGGTTCCAGGCCGTGCGCGCCTGCCGTTTGATGGCCTCGAAGCCCCAGCCGGGAATCTCCCGCCGCAGGTTCCTGCGGGCCTGCTCGACGCTGATGTAGGAAATGCCATAACGGAACTCGATCACCTTGCCCGGCTCGCGGGCGCGGATGGTCAGGCGCGACTTGCCGCCCGCGCGGCTGCCGGCGATGCTCACCGGCGAGTTGAATTCGCCATACACGAACGCCTTCATGCCTTGAAACTGCTCGCTGCCGGCCACCGCGTTCGTTCCCTCACCCGCCAGTTCTCCGTCCTTGCGATTGGCCAGCAGCACCACGGGCTTGCCGGACGGAAAGGTGAACCGGAAGTAACCGCAGCGAGCGGTGGGTGTGAATTCAACCTGAATCAGCGAGCCGTCCAGCCGCGTCGAGTAATAGTAGGGCGTGGTTTTCTCCTGGTCGTAAGCGGCGCGGCGATGCCACGCGTCCGCATCCGGTTCTCCGTCGCTCGGCATCAGCCAGAACAACTCGCCCAGCCGGTGCGAGATAATCGTTAGCGGAAACGAATGGATCTGGTCATCCAACGCATCCCGTCGCGCCGGATAGAACCGCAACATGCTGTTGGGCAGCGAGACGGTCGGACGGGTGGGTTCGAGCAAGTAACCGACCCCGCCGATGGTGGGATCGACATATTCCACTTGCGCCTGCGCGGCAGTCAGCCACGCGCCGCAAACCAGCAAACCAATTCCAAGTCTATTGATGTGTGCCATAATCGCCTTCAGCCCGCCAGCGGAATTCCCTCGTCCACCAGCATCACGGGAATGTTCCGCCGGATCGGATAGAGAACCTTGCCGTCAGCGCGAATCAGTCCGCTATCAATCTTCTCTTTCACCAGTTGGCCGGCGCGATTGGCCAAGGTGCCTGCGGCAATCTGCCTGTTCAGCTTGTCGATGACCGCCGGTTCCGCCAGGCGCACCTCCTGATGCGTCTCCGGACAGCACAGAATCTTAAGCAGTTCGGGATCGATCATTTTAACAGCGAAGGCGGAAAGGCGCGCAGGGCTGCGTCATAAACCTCTTTGATGGGCACTTTTGCCTGCTCCGCCAGCTTCTTGCAGGACTCAAATTCCGGCGCTGCCTGAAGGACCTTGCCATCGAGCCTGCCAAGCTTCACGGTCACGCTGCCGTGGGGGGTCTGGACCGTCACAAACTCGCGTCGGAGCTTGCGCCGCTCGACGGTATAACGGCGGATGCCAAACGCGCTGGTCTCGCGCACCAGCAACTCTGAGAACTTGTCCGCATCGGCCTCGGCGCATAACACCGTCAACAGCACGCCGGGCCGGTTTTTCTTCATCTGGATTGCCGTGTGGAACACATCCAGGGCGCCGGCGGCCAGCGCCTTCTCCATGAAGTTGCCCAGAATCTCGGCGTTGATGTCATCCAGGTTCGTTTCCAGCACGGCGATAGTGTCGGTTTCCCAATCATGCGCCGCCGCTTCGGCGCCCGGCACTCGCCTCTCGCCGCTCGCCTCCCCAAGCACGGCCCGCAGCGCGTTGGGCCGCCTCGGATTGTCGCGCGTGCCCAAGCCATAGCCGATCTTCTCCGCCACCACCTCCCGCATCGGGCCGAAGGCCTCGACAAACTCCGCCAGCAACGCCGCGCCCGTCGGCGTGACCAACTCGGTCGGTTCGTCACATTGCGACAGCGGGATGCCGCGCGCGCCCAGAATTGCGAGCGTCGCGGGGGCGGGAATCGGGAAGCGTCCGTGCGCGCACTCAATCCAGCCCATCCCCTCGACCACCGGGCTGGCCAGCACGCGCGGCTTGCCCAGCAGCTCCAACCCAATGCACGCCCCGACAATATCGACAATTGAGTCCACCGCGCCGACCTCGTGGAAGTTCACCTGCTCCGGCGGCAGTCCGTGAATCTTGCCTTCCGCCACGGCGAGCCGCTCGAAAACTGCCACCGACTTCTGTTTCACCCAATCCGAGAGCCGGCTCTCGGTGATCAGTTGCCGGATCTGAGCGAAGGCGCGGCCATGTTCGTGCGGGTGGTCGTGGCTATGAGCTTGCGGCTGGACCCCCGAGTCATGCTCGCTGGCCACATGCACATCAAACTTCACGCCTTCGAGGCTTGCCCTGCGTCCGCGCGTTACGTGCAGGTGATACCCTTCGAGCCGAAGCCTCTTGAGCTCCTGCTCCAACTGGCGGGTATCAACCTCCAGGTCAATCAAGGCGCCGATGAACATATCGCCGCTAATGCCGCTGAACAGGTCGAGGTATAAGGTCTTCATGCTATCCTGCCGCCAGCGCGTTGATCTGGCTCGCCGCATAGCCGGCGCCAAAGCCGTTGTCAATGTTCACCACGGTCAAGCCGCTGGCGCAACTGTTCAACATGCTGAGCAGCGGCGCAAGCCCGTTGAAATTTGCGCCATAGCCCACGCTCGTCGGCACCGCGATGACCGGCCTCGAAACCAACCCGGCAACCACACTCGGCAGGGCCCCTTCCATGCCCGCCACGACAATGACCACGTTCGCCCGCTGAATGGTTTCCAGACGCCCAAACAACCGGTGTACGCCCGCTACGCCCACGTCCGTGATTCGCTCCACGCGATTGCCCATGACCTCGGCAGTGACCGCCGCCTCCTCGGCCACCGGCAAATCGCTGGTGCCCGCGCAGACCACAGCAATGGTTCCGGACCGTTTAGGCAAGGGCTTGTTCTCGATGGTCACACACCGCGCCAGCTCGTGATAAACGGCGCGCTGGAAATGTCGGCGCAGCCTGCGCGCGTGTTCGGGCGCGACGCGGGTCACCAGCACGCGCTGCTCGCGGGCGAACAGCTTGGCCGCTATTTTCACAACCTGGGCCGGCGTCTTGCCCGCGCCGAAGATGACTTCGGGAAACCCTCTCCGCAGCGCGCGGTGAGTATCAATTTGCGCAAAGCCCAGGTCCGCCACGGGCGCCGCTTGAAACTTGCGCAAGACCTCGTCACGGCTGACTCCGCCCGCGCGAAACTTTTCCAGCAGCTTGATTGCTTCCGTCGTGGTCACACGGGCACCTTGCCACGAAAGAGCCTATCGGTCACGGCCAAATTAACGTGTGTTGGGAGGGCGAGCGTCCCCGCGAGCCCTGATCCCCGGAGATTCCAGAAGATGTTTGGGCTCGCGGGGACGCTCGCCCTCCCCATATTGCTTTTGCTACCGTATCTTTTCCACCAGCATCGGCGCCAGATCGCCAATCTTCACTCGCTCCTGTTTCATCGTGTCGCGGTCGCGCAAGGTGACAGTGTCCTGCAACGCCGGGCCTTGCTCGCCCAGCGTCTCAAAATCAATCGTCACGCCGAACGGCGTGCCCGCTTCGTCCTGCCGCCGGTAGCGCCGCCCAATCGCCCCCGCCTCGTCGTAAAACACCGACATGTGCGGACGCAACAAGTCGCGCACGGCCTTGGCCTTTTCCACTAGAGCGGGCTTGTTCTTGAGCAGCGGAAAGACCGCCACCTTGATCGGCGCAATGCGCGGATGGAACTTCATCACCACCCGCGACTCCAGTTTGCCCTTTTCATCCGGCGCCTGGTCCTCGCAATAGGCGTTGCAGATCAAGGCCAGCGCCAGCCGGTCCACCCCCGCGCTCGGCTCGATGACGTGCGGCACATACTTCGCCTTCGCCTCCTCGTCGAAATACTCCATAGACTTGCCGCTGAACTTCTGGTGCTGCATCAGGTCAAAGTCGCCGCGCGCCGCGATGCCCTCCAGTTCCTGCGTGCCGAAGGGGAACTTGAACAGGATATCGACGCAGGCCCGGGCGTAGTGCGCCAGCTCCTCTTTCTTCTGCCAGTATTCGACCAGCGTGTCGCGGCCCAAGCCAATGCTCTCGTACCACCGGACGCGCTGCTCGACCCAGTACTTGTGCCAGAGTTCCCAGCCCCACGTTGGTTGAGGGTCGAGGGTTGAGGGTTGAGGATCGGCGAGGCCCGCGACCGCGCCGGCCATCTTCTGCACCACCTCATCGGGGCGAATGAAGAACTCGAGTTCCATCTGCTCGAACTCGCGCGAGCGGAAGGTGAAGTTGCGGGGATTGATCTCATTGCGGAAGGCCTTGCCGATCTGGCATATCCCAAACGGCACTCGCTGGCGCGACACGTCCAGCACGTTCTTGAATTGGACGAAAATGGCCTGCGCGGTCTCGGGGCGCAGATAGGTTTTATTATCCTCACTTTCATCGAAAGCTCTGCGCCACGCTTTCCATTGTTCTAGATTCGCAGCCGGGTCAAAGTCGGGCTTTGGGACATCCTGTGGCCCGACGTAGGTCTTGAACATCAAGTTGAATCGACGGGGATCGGTTAGCAGGCTGCCGTTTTCCGGGTTGTAGCCGGTCGAATTCACCACCTCTTCAGTCGTTTCTTTTTGCGGGTCCACCTCCAGGACTACCTCCGCAGTCACTTCTCCGTGTAAAACGAGACCGTCGGTTATCTTCATTGCTTGGTCTAAGCTGCCTTGTGCATAGAATTGCTTGGCGAGCTTGCGAGCCTTCTCAGGATGCTCTCCTTTCTTGAGCAACACAGCGAATGGCTTATTCACTTTCAAACCAGTTTCCTTGGATTCGGCACCGACGAACTTATAAACCTTGGCTTCTCCGTGCTGGACCACCTCCTCGACCACCTCCTCGACCACCTCCTCAGTCACTTCTCCGTGTAAAACGAGACTGTCGGTTATCTTCATTGCTTGGTCTAAGCTGCCTTGTGCGTAGAATTGCTTGGCGAGCTTGTGAGCCTTCTCGGGATGCTCTCCTTTCTTGAGCAACACAGCGAATGGCTTATTCACTTTCAAACCAGTTTCCTTGGACTCGGCACCGACGTACCTATAGATAACCTTGCATTCGGCCCCGGGGTACTTGTAAACTGTACCGCTCTGCGGCTCGATCTGGTCGGCGCGGAACCGCTTCTTGGTCAGCAGGCAATCCACCATCAAGTCGCTGAAGGTGGTGGTGTGGCCGCTGGCCTCCCAAATCTTTGGGTGCATGATGATCGAGGCGTCCAGGCCTACGACGTCGTCGCGCAGTTGGGTCATCGAGCGCCACCAGCATTCCTTGATGTTGCGCTTGAGTTCGGCGCCCAGCGGGCCGTAATCCCAAAAACCGTTGAGGCCGCCGTAGATTTCCGACGACTGAAATATCAGGCCCCGCCGTTTGCAGAGCGACACGATCTTCTCCATCAACTCGCTGGACTTCGGTTCAGACATAAGGCGCGCAGTCTCTCACAGCACCCCCGCAAGTCAAGGAATGGGAGGGCGAGCGTCCCCGCGAGCCCAAACTCCGCTGGAGGCCAAGGCGATCAGGGCTCGCGCGGACGCTCGCCCTCCCGACGACGAAGGCGGGGCGCGGCGCTCAGCGCTCGGCTTCGGCGGCGCGGGCCAGCAGCACCTTCTTGGTCGGCACGTAGTTGGCGACGAATTGGCGGCGGAACTCGGCAAAGGTCCCCGCCGCAATCGCCGCCCGCATCTCCGCCATGGTCCGCAGATACATCCGCGTGTTGTGGACGCTCAACATGCGCAGGCCGAGGATTTCGCCCACGTTGAGCAAGTGCCGCAAATAGGCGCGAGAGAAATGGCGGCAGGCGAAACAATCGCAGCCTTCCTCGATTGGCCGGAAATCCGCTTTGCACGCCCCGGCCTTGATGCTGAGGCTGCCTCGCCGCGTGAACGCCGTGCCGTTGCGCGCCACCCGCGTCGGCAGGACGCAATCGAACATATCCAAGCCGCGCGCGACCAACTCCACCATCTGCGCGGGCGTGCCGAGGCCCATCGCGTAACGCGGCTGGTTGGCCGGCAGGAACGGCTCCGTCATCTCAACGGCCCACATCATCTCCGGCTCCGGCTCGCCCACGCTCACGCCGCCGATGGCGTAGCCGTCGAACTTCAGCGCCACCAACGCCTTGGCGCATTCCTCGCGCAACGCCGCGTTGGTGCCGCCCTGCACGATGCCGAAGACCCTCTGGGCCGGCGCGCGCGGCTGTTCCCGGCATTCCGCCGCCCAGCGCATCGTCCGCTCCACCGCGGCCCGCAACTCGCGCGGCGTGCTGGTGTGCGGCGGGCAATCGTCGAACACCATCGCGATGTCCGAGCCGAGGACGGTTTGTATGGCCATCGCCTCCTTAGGCCCCAGAAACAGCAGCGAGCCGTCCAGGTGCGAGCGGAACTCGACGCCGTGCGCCTGAATCTTGCGAATCGTCGCCAGGCTGAACACCTGGAACCCGCCGCTGTCCGTCAGGATCGGCCCCGCCCAACTGATGAACCGGTGCAGCCCGCCCGCAGCGCGGAGGATGTCCAGCCCGGGGCGGATGTTGAGGTGGTAAGTATTGCTGAGGATGATTTGGGCGCCCATCTCGCCTAGCTCGCGCGGGTCAATCGTCTTGACGCTGCCTTGCGTGCCGACGCACATGAAGACCGGCGTATCCACCACGCCATGCGGCGTGGTCAACCGCCCCAGGCGCGCCTTGCAAGTCGCGTCAGTCTTGAGCAACTCGAACATGGCGGCGAGGGTTCACTACCCGCCGTAAGGGTTCAACTGGAAATTAAGTTGTGTGCAAGGGTAAATAATACTCAAGCTGGCTAGTCCAATCGTTGCCGCCAATAACGGGGATGCCGCTTCGCGTGGGCGACGGCGACAATCCAGACCCGGTCAGGCTGGTCGAGGTAGATGACCGCGTAGGGGAATACCGTAGAGAAATGTCGGCGGGCTGGGCGGTCGAAGAGGCGGAAGCGGTCGGGCTGAGCGCGGACGTCGCGAATCAGGCGTTCGATCTCATCGTAGAAGCGGCCGCCCAGTTCGGGGCTGATGCGGTGGTAGTAGGCTGCCGCATCGGCGTATTCGGCGTCAGCCGCCGGGTGAAAGACGTGGGGTTTCACCGCCCCACCAGCCGACGAATGTGGGCCGAAACTTCCTCTCCGGGAATGCCGCGCACCGCGCCGCTTTCAATCTCGGCAATTCGCCGTCGGGTTTCCTGTTTCCAAGCCTCTTCCAAGGCTGGGTCTTCAGGGTGCAGGGTAAAGGCCAGACGATCCAGCAACTCGGTGACTTGCTCTTGTGGCCAGCGGCGAACTTCCTCAACGATTTGATCCGGTGTCAGCGGCATGAGGTGAAGATACCCCTGGCCGGTTTGGGATGCAACCTGCTATTGGAGAGAGTACGGCTGGTGATTGGTGACTCGTGATTGGCAAGCGGCGTCCGCCTGCGGCCCGGCCTCGCCATCGTTAAACCTTGCCAGAAATGCGCAGTCGTGCTTTGCTAAACCCATGCTTGGGGAAAGGCTTGCAGAAGTCAGCCGCGCACGATGGCGTGTACACTTGGCAATGCATAATAATAGTTGGACATCATGAAAAGGCCTTACACGTACGAAGCGGTGGCGGGGGTCGCCGGCATCCTGGGCGCGTTCGTACTGGTATCCGGGCTCATGCCGTTTATCAATCCCGGCTTCGTTGACGCTAACGAAACCGGGGAATATTCACCTAGGATGGCCTTTCTCGTGCCGACACTGCTCTCCCTGCCGCTGTTGGGTATATCTTGGCACTTCAACAAGAAGGCGCAGGCAATCAGACGAGAATTGAAAGGCCCCCCACATTTTATGGAGGCTCCATGGGAAAGGAAACTGAAGTGGATGCTCTTCGGGATTGTGATCCTTCTCGTACTGTTCGCATTCCTATGGTGATCCAACCATGACACTGGAGCGAAAGCTCTTCGCGCTACGGAAGAAGTCACGAAGTGCGCTTTGCCGTTCTCATTGGCCCGCCTGATCCAGGCAATGGTGGGTTGCCGCGTTTGCTCTGTGCTGGGTGCCCTTTGCCCGCCGTGCCTGAGCGTCAAGCCCTCACCGCAGTCCGCAGTTCCACCGTCACGCCTTCGCGGGCGGCCTCGACCTGAAGCTTGCCTTTCCGGGCGGCGACGAGCTTCCGGGCGTGGGCCAGCATTTGGGAGACTTTGGCGTCGTCATGGTTGGGGTCGTGATGGAAGAGGAAGAGCTTTTTCACTTCCGCCTGGAGAGCCAGCGCGACCACATCATCCAGGCAGCCGTGGCCCCAACCGATGTGCCGCTGGTATTCCTCAGTATCGAACTGCGTGTCCATGATCAGCACGTCCGTGCCGCGTAGGAAATCAATCATCTTCCGGTTTTCGCCCGCAGCCTGATGAGGCAGTTCGTTGTCGGGAAAGAAGGCGATCGAGCCGTCGGAGGCGAACAAGCGGTAGCCGACGCATTTCCCGGGGTGATTGGCGAAGCAAGCTTGCACCCGCACCGGGCCGACACTGAAGTTCATTTCCTTGAGTTCCTCGATGCGGACGTTGGCCGGCACTTCGCGCAAGCCAATCGGGAAGAAAGGGCTTTCCATCTGGCCGGCCAGCACGACTTCCAGGCCGTGCCGCGCGCCTTCGTAACCAAGGATGCGCAGGTGGTTCTGCGGCTTATAGACCGGCAGAAAGAACGGCACCCCCTGGATGTGGTCCCAGTGGGTATGCGTCAGCAGCAAGGTCAGGTCGAGCGGCTGATTGTCGAATTCAGCGACCAGTGCGAGTCCCAGCAGGCGCAGTCCCGTGCCGGCATCGAGGATGATGATCTGGCCATCGGCGCGGACTTCGATACAGGAAGTGTTGCCGCCGTAATGGACGGTAGTCGGGCCTGGGGTCGGAATGGAGCCGCGCACGCCCCAGAACTTCAGCCGTGCCGGAACCGGTCGTTCTTCTGCGGCGGCAGCCCGGGCGGGGCTTCGCGATTTGTCGTCCGTGCTTGAGGCGGTGTTCATCGGAGCATGTGGCTTACGCTGGCGGGTAGTATAGCGCATTTCGGGCCGGAATTAAAGCTCAAACGGTTTCTTGCGCACAGGCCAAGGGGCTTTTCCCATTTAACCGATGTAACCCCTTTAACTCATTTAACCTCGGCTTCTGCTTCAAGCCCTGGCTTCGCCCGCCGCTGCCGGCGGGGCCTCGCCCTCCGCCGTTGCCTGTTCGGCCGCTTCCAGGCTGGCGTAGTAAACGCCGAGGTTGTGTTGCGCGGTCTTGTCGCCCGCGCGCGCGGCGCGGCAGAACCATCTAACGGCCTCCCGCACGTTCTGCGGCACACCGCGGCCGGTCTCGTAGCAAAGCCCGAGGTTGCATTGTGCCGGAGCGCATTCCTGCTCGGCGGCGAGGCGATACCATTTCACAGCTTCCTCGAAATTCTGCGGCACCACCTGGCCGGTCTCGTAGAAAACCCCCAGGTTGAACTGCGCCTGGGGCTCCCCCTGCTCGGCGGCGGCATGATACCACTTGACCGCCTCGGCGTAATTCTGCGGCACGCCCTGCCCGGTTTCGTAGAGCACACCGAGATTGAACTGCGCCGCCGGATCCCCCTGGTCGGCGGCCTCGCGAAACCACTTCGCCGCCTGCCCGTATTCCTGCGGCACCCCCAGGCCGGACTGGTAGCAAAAACCCAGGTAACATTGCGCCGCCGCGTCGTTCTGGTCGGCGGCGCGGCGGAACCAGCGAACCGCTTCTGCGTAATCCTGCGCCACCCCCTGGCCGGTTTGATAGCAGATGCCGAAATAACACTGCGCCGCCGCGTCGCCTTGCTCGGCGGCTTTGCGCATCTCATCAAAGGATTGCCATGTGCGACGGTTCGTTTGCATCAATTAACCGGTTGCTCTTCCGCAAATCGCATCAGACCGGACTGCCTTGCGCCGCCTCGGTCCTTGCATTCGCAGCCAAAGAATAAGTTCAAACACCCCGAATTCAAGCCGGGATTTGGACGGTGTGGCGGGCCCCTGCTAAGACAGCCTCGAATCCCAGCTTGGTATGGGTATGCGCGCTTTGTTTGGGGGCTGCTGGAACACGTTGAGCGAGTCGGCAGCTTTGGTGCTGGTGACTGCCTTGATCGCTAAAGAGAGAGCCCAAGCCGCCGCTACGGGGCTTACAGCGCGAGGATTTGATCCATCTTCCCGGAGATTTGCCTCAGGCGCGTCGCGCCGTCCACGCCCTTGGGTTGCCAGCCGGGTTCGGCGTTGGCCCAGCCCTGATAGCCAATCTCGTCCACCGCCTTCATGACCGCCGGCCAGTCGTTGTCGCCTTCGAGGTATTCGACGGCAAAGCCCGCGCGCAAACCCTTTTCGTTCATGTTCTTGCGGCTGAACTCCTTGATGTGGAGCTTCTGAATGCGCTTGCCCAGGATGCGAATCCACTGTTCCGGCCACCCGAGATAAATGGCGTTGCCGACGTCGAAGTGCCAGCCCACGGCAGGGCTGTGGAATTCATCCACAAAGCGGGCGGCTTCGAGCGGGCTGAGCAGGAAATGGTTCCAGACATTTTCAAAGGCCATCTTTACGCCCAGTTCTTCGGCCAGCGGCACCGCTTGGCGAAGTCCCTCCTGCACGCGCTGGTAAGCGGCGGCGTAAGCGACTTGTTCGGTAACCCCGCCCGGCACGACCAGGACGGAAGAAGCTCCGTAGCGCTTGGCGTCGCGCAACGCCTGTTTCACACCCTCGACCGCCTCGACGCGTTTCGCGGCCTCCGGGTGGGAAAGGCCGCGCGAGTGCTGGCCGCAACTCACGCTGGGGACAGCCAGGCCGGTTTCGTCCCGCGCGCGCAGGACTTCGTCCTGGTCAAGATGGCTGGGCGGCTCGATGCCGTCGAAGCCGGCGGCCTTGGCGGCTTGGAACTTCTCGAGCACCGTCTTGCCCGGCGCCGCCGCATACCAGATGCCCTTTTTCAGGTTGCGCTTCATTGTGAGTTGGTAGGGACGCGTTCCACCGCGTCCCACTTCTTGGCAATGATCTCAAGGACGCGGTGGAACGCGTCCCTGCCTGAACAGTTGTGTTTCATGGGAGGTTCAGGAGGCCAATACCTTGCCCAGGCGGTCGGCGAGGTCTTTGAGTCCTTCCGGGCTGTCGCCGCCGGGCTGTTCGGTCATCACCCAGCCGTGGTAGCCGATCTCGTCCACGGCTTTCATCACGGCGGGCCAGTTGTTGTCGCCTTCCAAGAGCCGCACGTCGAAGCCCTTCCACAGGCCTTCGGTGTCGCGCTTCTTGCGGCTGAATTCCTTGATATGGAACTTCTGGATGCGCGCGCCGAGAATCCCAATCCACTGCTCGGGCCAACTGTAGTTGATAATGTTGCCGACATCGAAGTGCCAGCCGATGGCCTTGCTCTTGAATTCATCCACGTAACGGACGGCTTCGAGCGGGCTGAGCAGGAAGTAGTTCCAAACGTTCTCACAGGCGATCTTGACGCCGAGTTCCTCGGCCAGCGGGAGGGCCTTGCGGATTTCCGCCTGGGAGCGTTGGTAGGCGTCGTCGTAGGCGATTTCCTTGCTGACCACGGCCGGCACGAGCAACACCGAGGAAGCGCCGTAACGCTTGGCGTCCCGCAGGGTTTGCTTGAGAGCTTCGAGGCCCTCCGCGCGGACCTTCGGGTCGGGGTGGGAAAGTGGCTTTGCCCAGTGGTGCTGGCCGCAGACGCTGGGGATCGTCAGGCCGGTCGCGTCGCGCGCGCGCAGCACTTCGTCTTGGTCCATGTGGCTCATCATCTCGGTGCCCTCGAAACCGGCTTCCTTGATGGCCTTCATCTTCTCCAGGACGGTGCCTTTGACGCCCACCGTGGCCCACATGATGCCCTTCTTGATCGAGCGCCTCGGCGCGGCGGCTTCGAGCGTATTCTCTTCAGCGGCAAAGGCGCCCGGGGCTAACGCCGCGAACACGAGCGCCCCGGTGCCGGTTTTTAGGAATTCACGACGATGCACAACACTCATTAACCGATTTAACCCTTGTAACTCATTTAACCTTTAACTCTTTGCCCTTTCAACTGAGTTTGGTCACGCCCGGCATAGCCATCGGGGCAATGTCCAGCTTCATTTTCCAGTCGAGCTGGTCGGGCACGAGTTTCTCCTGCGAATTCATGGCTTGCTCCCAACTGACTTCCTGTCCGGTGTAGGCGGCCATGCGGCCCATGATTCCCATGAGCGTGCTGTGCGCCATCCACTCCCCGTCGTTGATGGGCTTGCCGCCGCGAATGCTGGCGAATAATTCGTTGTGCTCGTTCTGGTACATGTCCGTCTTTGGCCCCTTGTAACGCCAATTCTCTTTGCCCTTGATGAACGGCGCCGACCATCCCTGAATCTTGCCAAAACCGGCGGCGCCCATGAGGTAATCCGAGTTATCCGTGTGCGTGTTGCCCACCTGCCGCTGCCCCACGAACGCGCGCACCTCATCGGGGAATTCGTACACGACGAACATGTGATCAAAGATATTGCCCTGGTTGTTGGGTGTCTGGCGTCCGCCGACGGCGACGGCCTTGAGCGGTGACTGATCTTTCATGGCCCAGGCCACCTTGTCCACACTGTGGCAGGCCTGTTCCACGTAACCATCCCCTGAGAGCCAGGCAAAGTTGTACCAATTGCGCAACTGCCACTCCAGATCGCCCCACCCAGAGGGGCGCTCGCTGGGGGCGGGCATCGGTTTGACCTGCCCGGCATAGTAAGTGGCATAGATCGCGCGGAGGTCGCCAATCGCGCCTTCGTGAACCCGCCGGTAAAACTCCCGCCGCGCCCCCTCGTAACGCCAGCAAAAGCCGGCCACCAGCGACAGGCCCTTCTCCTTCGCCGCTTTGACCGATTCGAGCACCGAGCGGACGCCCGTCGCATCCGTCGCCATTGGTTTCTCGCAGAAGATGTGTTTGCCCGCATCGACCGCCGCCTTGAGGTGGACCGGGCGAAACCCCGGGGGCGTGGCCAGCAGCACGACATCCACGCCGCTGTCGATGACTTTCTGGTAGGCGTCCAGCCCCACGAAGCACTTCTCGGGAGTCACTTTGACTTTGTCCGGCTGCGCCTTTTGCAGGTTCTGCAGACTCTTTTGGAGTTGATCCTCGAATGCATCGCCCATCGCGGTGAGGACGACGTTGCTGTCGGCACTGAGCGCCTGGCTGGCGGCGCCGGAGCCGCGCCCGCCGCAACCGATCAAGCCCACGCGGAGCGCGTCGGTATTTTCTTTGGCAAGGAGTTGTCCGGGTAAAATTGCCGGCGCGGCCAGCACGCTGCCGACCAGAACGGAGGCTTTGAGGAATTCCCGGCGTGACGTGAGCCTGTTGGATGGCGTATGCATGATCAAAAGATTGACGGTCATTCAGACCGAAAACTCAGGCCAAGTAAACCCCCAAATTGAGAGCTTGAGTCAACCGCTGCCCCGAATCACCAATCACCGATTCCCCTTCGCCTCATCAATTATCAAATGAAGTATTGCACGCGCGCGCAGATTCTGCTAGAAATCAGGCGAGTCGCAGCGGGTGTGGTTCAGTGGTAGAATGCGGGCTTCCCAAGCCTGAGATGAGGGTTCGATTCCCTTCACCCGCTCCATTGATTTCATTGGGTTTTTAGGTGCAGTGCAAGTAAAGTGCAAGTAAATTAAGAAGCCTCCAGCCAGCCAAAAAAGTGAGCGGCCTTCGTTTTTTGAGGCTGATCGAGGGAATCGAACCAGAATTTAAACGAACCGCTCTGCTCCTCACTTCTCCAGAAGTATTCGTGCGGCTCTCGCGGGCAAATCCCTCGCACTGATGCCACTGTCTCGATCGCTGCCAGCCGGCGTCAATGCAATACTTGTCTCGCTCACGCGAGCCTGAACCCGTCGCCAGTCATTGAAGTCTTGCTAAAACACGACCCCGCGAAAGACCGGGAAGCCCGGCAGGCGAAACCACTCCCTCGCTGCGGAGTAAGAGATGCCGGCCAGAACGGCGAACTCCTTCGCGTTCAGCGCCTGCCCCAACCGGCGCTTCTCCACGACCCCTTCAAGCGTCACTCCATGCAATTGCTTATCCTTCGCCATAGGCTACCGCAGCGTCGCGATTTAGTTCATCTAAGGATTTTGCTGCCGGCTCCTCTTCGGCGTTGAGTGCTGCCTCGATGTGGCGGATTGCAACTTTTTAAACCGGCGATCGGCGCAGACACGCTGCGCAGTCGAGATGTGCTTGCGCTGGCACCAGCATCGTGAAGACTAACGACTATCTTTCCAAGCGCGTATGTGTTAATAAGCTGGCGTGACCATCGCAGTTCGTAATCTTATTTTGCAACTCTTCGCCGTCGGCTTGGCGGGGGTTTTAAACGCGCAAACTCTTTCGAACATCGGAACTGCCGCGCCAAGTCCTGGAACGAACGACATCCGCCAACTCTCGACCCATGGCGACCAGACCTGGCCTGACGGGTTGAATTATTTCACCGACAACAATCCGCCCGCCGGTCAGACTTTCACCACCGGAGCCAACGCGTTGAATCTCGTGTCGCTCGCCATCAAGACGGCGGGATTGAATTCCGGCAACGGCTACGGCACGCCATCCAGCACGCCGACGTATTACCTGCGCATTTACTCGATGAGCGGCAGCACGGCGACGCTGCTCACCACGTTCAGGGCGCCGAATCCCGGTTTCACCGACGGCGACTGGCTGCAATGGAGCGGGCTGAACGTGCCGCTGGCAGCGAACAAAACCTACGCGTTTTCTTTCGGCATCCAGCCTACCGGCGGTGGCTGGGCGGCGCTGGCCGTGGCCACGAACGCATACGCCGGCGGCGAAATCGCATTCATTCCCATCATTGGCGGCGCCATCACCACCGGCAGCAGCCACCGTTTTGCCGCGGTTTTTGATCTTGGTTTGCGAGCGACCAACTCGCCCGCCGCCACGCCGCTGCCGAATCCAACCTATGGGTGGAACCTCGGGAATACGCTGGAGCCGCCGTGTGGCGCAGGTTGCTGGGGACCGCTGCCAACCGAGGCGCTCATCAACGCCGCCGCCAGCGCCGGGTTCAACGCCATTCGCATCCCGTGCGCGTGGGACTCCAACGCCGACCAGACCAACTATCAAATCAATGCCACTTACATGGCGCAGGTCCAGCAGGTGGTTGACTGGAGCATCGCCGCGGGAATGACGGTCGTAATCAACGATCACTGGGACGACGGCTGGCTGGAAGACAACATTGGGACAACGGTTGATCCAACCATCAACGCGAAGATGAACTCCTACTGGACACAGATCGCAACCGCGTTTTCCGGTTATGGCAACTCCCTGCTCTTTGCCGCAGCAAACGAACCAAACGTGAGCAGCCCCGCTGAGATGGCCACGCTGATGGTTTACTATCAGACTTTCGTCAACGCGGTTCGCGGCGCCGGCGGCAATAACACCAATCGCTGGCTGGTGCTGCAAGGCGGCGGGGACGTGACGTGGTTGAACACCCTGCCGACGGACCCAACCCCCAATCGTCTGATGGTCGAATATCATTGCTACACGCCTTTTCAGTTCACGCAACTCACAAGCGATGCATCGTGGGGCATAATGTATTACTTCTGGGGACCGGCTTACTATTATTCCGGAGACCCAACCCGCAACACCACCCCGCCCGCAGAAGGCGCCATAGACTCGGGATTCCAACAACTGACCGACCAGTACGTCAGAGCTGGCATCCCGGTAATGGTGGGCGAATTCGAGGCTACGTGGCGTGGGAATATTACGGGTACGGAGAGTAACTATAGTAATGCTTCCAGGCTCTATTGGGACAAGTACGTTGCGGAATCCGCCCGAGCCCACGGACTTAGTCCATTTTATTGGAGCACCCCTGGTGGTCCATTCGATTGGACCACGGGCGCGGTCGATGACCCGCAAGGTGTTACCGCGTTGACTGGTGGGACCGCGCCTCCGCCTCCGAACGGCGCCCCCTACGCTGCGTCCGGCCTCACCGCGACGGCCGGCAATGGCCAGGTAACCTTGTCCTGGATTGCCGGCAGCGGAGCTGCCGGCTACAATCTCTACCGGGCAGCGGAATCCGGCTGCGAGAGCACCACTCCGGTCGTCACCGGCATAACCGGCACATCCTATACCGATACCGGTCTCAATAGCGGCACCACCTATTACTACCAGGTGGTCGCCACCAACAGCTCCGGGTCGTCAGGTTTTTCACCCGAGGCCTACGCGACGACACCCGGCGTCAACCCGGACCCGGCAATATTCAACTTCGAAACCGACACGCAGGGTTGGGCGGCAGGCGGCAGTCCAATCGCTGGAGTAGCGACTTCAACCGCGCAGCACTTTGCGGGCAGGCAGTCGCTGGCTGTGAACTTCGACGGCACGGCAGCCGGCACATCGTCCGTGTCTGTGGGCAACGTGGCTGCACCCCCCGGCACGACGATTACCTTCCATGTCTGGATCCCGGGCGGCAGTCAGATCACGTCGCTCCAGCCATATCTGCAGGACTACAACTGGAACTGGGCCAGTAGTTGGTATGGTAATCTGACTGCCAACGCTTGGAACACGCTCACCTTGACGGTACCGTCCACCTCCGTAACGCCATTGCAGCAACTTGGCATTCAGTTTGCGACAAGCGCCGCCTGGTCAGGCACCTGCTTCATTGATTCCGTGGCCTGGAACACGCCGCCGACCCTGGTCCCCATCGCCAACCAAACCGTGAACGTTGGCCAGACTGTGGCCTTTACAGCCATCGCCACGGACTCTGACCAGCAGCCGCAGACGCTGACGCAGGCGTTCGAGCTGTTGAACGGCGCGACCAACGCCATGCTGAACACCAACAGCGGCGCATTTTCGTTCCGCCCGCTGGTCACGCAGGCGAACTCCACCAACAATTTCACGCTGGAAGTTTTGAACAACAACACGTCGCCTTTGAGCGCCACGCAAAGTTTTAGCATCATCGTCAATCCGCTTTCCGCGCCGGGCATCAGTAACATTTCAATCTCGGGCGGAAAGTTCAGTTTTAACGTAAGTGGCCAGACTGGACCGGATTATGCGATTGAAACCTCCGCTAACCTCACGCAGTGGAGCAGTGTTTACCTTACCAACTCGCCTGCACTGCCGTTCGTCTGGACGGACACGAATTCCTCCGCACCGCTCCGTTTCTACCGTGTCAAACTCGGCCCGCCGCTGCCGTGAGTTGTTGAATCCAGCTTTACCAGTTTTTTTGAGTCGGGGCACAGAGGATTGCGTGCTCCACCAACGCTGATATTGTGCCGCTGCGGTTTGAGCGTGATCAGCACGACATCGTTTTCACGGAACGAGGACTCGGGAAAATTTCATCGTGGCGGTCGGGCTGATGTCGCAGGCGTTCGCACCGATGGTGTTGGTCGTCCACGGCCCCGTGATTGAAGGCGCTTCCAAGAGCATTCCACCTGCCGGCACTCGAATCCTTGGTTAAGGATTGGGGTATGATGCTCCCATCCGACAACGGAATTGACAACCCAGTCGGTTTTGAGAGCCTGCATGGGCATGATTCAGCGGACGACACAGCGGTATCCCCATTCCCTCAGCCTGACAGATTCAGCAGCGGTAGAGGTCATGCGGCGGAAGGAACCACAACCCAAAATCCCGTATCGAACCACACAGAATTGGCACGGCCTGCATCGAGGAATGGCCAATTCGACAAAGGTTGCGACCTTGGGGCTGTTCCTGCTCCTGGGCCTGTTTTCTGGCTATGCAGCCACCCCTATGCCGGCCGATAGCCAATTCAATATCTCTCTCAAGGGCAAGTGGCGTTTCAAGCTGGAACAGGAAAACGGCAAGTCAAAGCGCCCGCCTGGTTTTGGTCAGAAATATCCCATCGAACTGCCCGCAACGTTCGAGGCATTTTATGAAACGAACTATGTCGAAAGCGCCAAATGGCACGACCTGAATGTCCCAGGAAACTGGGAGATGGCCGGTTATTCTCCGGCGACCTACTTTCAGCCGGATAACGCCTCCGGATTTTATCGCAAGACGTTCGTGGTTCCCGAAGCCTGGCAGGGACGCCTGGTCAAGGTGAACTTCGATGGCGTGCAGAATGGCGCTGAGATATGGCTGAATGGGCATCCGGTGAACGTGACCGAGCCAAGCTGGGGCCGTGCCAACTATCACGAAAGCGGCTGGACTGCCTGGCAAGCCGACTTGACGCCCTTCATCAAGTTCGGGCAGCAGAATCTGCTCGCCCTTCGTGTCAGCAAGAATACCAGATCCAGTGTCTGCGATGCCGGCGATTATTTCTTTCTCGGAGGAATACATCGCCCCGTCACCCTCTTCTCGGTCCCCCCAACGCATATCGAAGACTTTTCCGTGCGCACGCATTTGCTGGAAGACGGGCGCGCGGAGGTCACCACTTGGGTCACTGTGGCCGGCGGGTCGCCGGACAAAGCGAACATCTCCGTGCGCCTGGAAGGGGAAGCGGACCTCGCCGGGACCGCGGATGCGGAGGGCCACGTTACGCTGGCGCAAACCGTATCCCACCCGAGGTTATGGTCGGCGGAGTATCCGAACCTGTACCAAATGGAGATTTCTCTTGAAGCCGCGGCTCGGCATTCAACCGAGCGGGTCAGCCGGCAGATTGGAATCCGGGAAGTCACCATCCGGAACGGTGTCCTGCTGGTGAACGGCACGCGGGTGAAGCTGACCGGAATATGCCGTCACGACGTCTCCGCAACCGAGGGCACGGCGGTGGGAGAGACTCTGTGGACCAAAGACCTGACGCTGATGAAAGCGGCCAACATTAACGCCATCCGCTGCTCGCATTATCCCTATGGCTCGGGTTTTTATGACCTGTGCGACAAGATGGGCTTTTACGTGCTCCACGAGCTGCCCTACTGCTGGGTCGGACCGCCTACCGTGGTCACGAATTGCCCGGCGGAAGATCCCGCAATGACTCCGGCCTTCGAGCAGCGGGCGCGTGAAACAGTTCTTCGCGACAAGATTCATCCGTGTGTCATTGTCTGGGGCGTGGGCAACGAAAACTACGGCAAGACCGCTCCCAATCTGCAAAGAGCCGCCGACCTGGCAAAGCAGCTCGATCCGACCCGGCCAAGGCTGGTTTCCGGCAGCCCGGCGGAAAAGTTCAATGTCGAGATGGACGATTGTCATTATCCAACCATGAAAATGATGACCAATCAAATCGGCGACACGATGCGCCGCGCGAAATGGCCACTGATGTATGCTGAACATCCCAATGTCTATGACGTGCGACGCGGCACGGATTACGGTGCCCTGGATCGATGGACGGCTGTGATCACACGCACCTGGGACCTGATTTGGGACTGCGATTCCATTCCCGGCTCCTTCCTGTGGGAGTGGCAGGATCGGGCGGTGGCCGACCAATGCAAGACCAAGCTCCATGATTTCGACCCGGCGACCGGAGTGAGTTATGTGAAAATCAAAGGGCTGGTGGACGGATGGCGCAATACCCGGCCCGACTACTATGCGGTCAAGATGGAGTATTCCCCGATCAAGGTGGGCAGGGACGCTGATATGACTTCCAGGCTCCACGCCGCGGTCTTGAGCGTCACCAACCGCTATTCCTTCATCGACTTGTCTTACGTGAACACAAAATGGAGCCTGCTCCGCAACGGCATTTCCATAGCCGACGGCACAGAGCATTTGAAATTAACCCCACTCAGCAGCGGCAAGCTGGAGCTTCCTCTCCCGCCTGCGGCCACGAGCAAATCTCCAGATACCTTGCGCGTCGAGTTCAATGACCCGCGCGGCTGGAATATTGTGACCTGCCAGTTCGAACTGGCGAAGCCCAAGTCGTTCTCCATCAAAGGCACGCCGCTGCCGAAAGGTCTCTTGTTTCCCAGACTCAACCTGGTAGGCGAAGCGAAGGCGTTCGATCCGGCGAAACATTTGCCGACGGATCGGTTCCCTTCATCTCTGAGAAACGTCAAGTTGGAACCGGCCGAGTCCCGGACCCTGGCCTTGGACTGCCTCAAATCCCTGGAGGCCGATATCCTGTTGCAGACCGATCCGCCCCAGATGGTCGGGCACGTGCGTGCGAGTTTTGCCAAGGGAGTCTTTCGTTATCACATCGACTGGACGGGGCCGGACACGTGGATACAGGAACTGGGTTGGATCTTCGAGATGCCAAACGCATACGACCGCTTTTCATGGAAAAGGGATGCGGTATGGTCGTATTACCCCGACACCCATATTGGCCGCCCGACGGGCACGGCGAGGCCTGACAGCGCCAATGCGTACGTGACGAAAATCGACCGCCCTGACGCCTTCGACTTCAATTCGAGCAAATACAACTGCTGCTGGGCCTCGTTAACTGATGCCCGCGGCCGGGGACTCTGCGTCCAGTTTGCCCCGGAGGACCATTACGCGGTGCGCGGCGGGTTCGGTGGGAATGGTTCCTACACGCTGGTCGTCAACCGGCAAGCCAGCCCCCCGCGCGAGAATGACATCGTGTCGGACTACTTCCTCCAACTGAAAAGAGGAGACAGTATCGACAGCAGCTTCATCGTTGGTTCCAGGAAGTGAGCTTGGGTTCTACTGCCCCCTCTGCTTCAGACGGTTGATGTATTGCTGCTCGATCGAGAGTCATCGATGCTCTCCACGTCCACCGAAACGCAGCCCTCGGCGTCCTGCTCGCGGGTTTGGGGCAAACCTGCCGGAATTGAGCCAAACAGCGGAATGTCCACAATTCGACTCCGCATCTTCGCCAGCGGGGACGTGACGCGCAACGACCGCGCCTTGCCCGGTTCGGATTCGAGAACCCCTTTCTGACGCAGCAGCCGCACATGCTCTGTCACGGAGTTGAGGCTGCGAAAACCAAACTGGTCGGCAATCTCCCGAAAAGTCGGGGTTGCGCCCTCCGTCCGTTGCCCTTTCAGAATGAAATCAAGAATCTGCTGCTGTTTTCGCGTCAGTCCAGTCATACTGTATATCCATACAGTATATCCCTCAAACCGGCTGTCAACCCGCATCCGCCTCAATCATCGCCGCGATTGTCGGAATCGCATTCCCTTCCGGGCGGTTGTTGACGTAGATAAACGTCCTGTGCTTCGGCCCTGCGGCCTGCCCCTCGGCGATCAGCGCCCTGCCCGCGGCCCGCGCCTCCGGGTTTTCCTCCTTGATGCGGTCGTATGGCTCGAAGGCCTTCACCGCTTGCTCATACTTGCCGCCCGGCTTGAGCAGGAAGCGGGCAGCGACCAGGTCGGGGTTGGTCCGGCTGCCCGGCAGCGCCATCTGCTCGCCGACCGCAGGCATCGCCTCCCAGCTATTGTAAACGTGCGTGACTTGGTGACGGGCCAGGCACTCGAAATATTCCGGCTTGAGCCAGTTCCGGTTCCTCATTTCCACCGCATACGGCCAGCCCGTCGGAAGTTGGCCTAAAAACTTGTCCAGGTCGGCGATGAAGTCGCGACCATGCTCGTAGTCGGTCGGCCAGAACCGTGAGAACTCGAACATGAGCAGCCCGATGCTGGAGCGAACGGCCTCGCAGGGCTTCAGGAACGCCCTCGCGAACAGATCGGCGTTAAAGAAATTCTGGTTCGCTTTACCGGCCTGCGCGCCGAACCGGTCGAGGTTGGGAAACTTTCGGATCGTGATGGTGTCGGTCACCTTCAGGCGGAACAGGAAATCATCCGGGGTCTGGTTGACCATGCTTTCGAGATACTGCTGGCTCGGGAAGGTGTAGTAGGCGGCATCGACGCAGACGGTCTTGAAGACCTCGGCGTATTCAGCGAGGCAGTCCCGCTTGAATCGAGTCTCGGCAAACTTGCGAGTGCGACAGTTCTGCGGAGGCCCAAACGCGCAGGAACGGGATGCCTTTGTTGACGCTGCGCGGGTGATCACGTCTGAATGGCGCGGGGCCGTCAATAGTCCACGCCCTTCACATATTGGCTCAGCGGCACAACTTTAAAGGCCCCGCTGTCAACCAGCCAATGCTCCTCATCGTAACCCACCCTCTTGTGATATTCAACGCCATTGATCGTGGTTTCCACGACGTCCTGCTGTCTGATAACATTGTTCCAACCGGCTACCACCTTCGCCTGAACATCCGCAGCTCTTCGCATGGAACCCTGAAAGCCTTGAAAAGCCTGTTCCCGGCGATTGAGAGCCGCTTGCAGACTGGCTTGTTCGCGCTGTAATTCTTGCGCCCCGGCTCTGTGCAGCGCCTCTTTGTCCAGGTATGCAGACTTATACATGGCAATCAAAGCGGGCATATCGGCAGCCGCGTTCCTTTGCGGCGCCGCCAGAACGCTACGCAAGAGCGTCCATGTCAGGTTTTTTGAAGGCGTAGTGATGATGATGGCAGCAACAAAGACAAACGGCTCGTGATTCACCGTCATCGTTCCATAAGCCCGGGCCCCAGATTGGCCAGATTCCAGCCCAGGCATCGTTTCTGATTTGAGGATCTGGGGCGCTGGATCGGGCGTTTGGGTCATTTGGGCGGTCCGTGTGAGGAGTGTCTTCCAGGCTCTTACTGGATCGGGATCATAGGGCGCAATGTAAATTCCAGGATTCCTTCCAATAGTTCGCAAAATAGGCGCACTCGGGTCATAGATAACGGTACTGGCACAGATGTTTGCGTAAGCGCCGTCCTTCTCCGATTTTATCGAGAAAGTGCCGAGCTTCATTGACTGCGGGTTGAACCCGGACGCGATCCCCACACTGCCGGTGCCGTCGGGACACTTGGTAGTGGTCAGCGATACGGCCTCAACGCTGGCAAGCGATAAGTGTTGGGCCTGCATCGCAAAAGTGGAAAAATCAGACTTGGAACTCGCTGGCGCTGGTTGCGTCTCTTCGTTCTGTTCCTGCGGTTGACGCACTATCGCCCGAAAATCGTTGCACAATCCGGCAGACGTTTGTTGGAACCGGTCGGAGGAGTCGAAAAGAAATGCGATAGATGCCTGTTGCGTCTCATCGACCTTTGTGAGCGCCAGTCCTTTCACCGGTTGGCCTTTTAGCGACGCGGTGAACACCGCGACTGTCACCGTTCCATCTTGATTTCGCTTCACGGTTTGCAAGTCGAGTGAATCATGAAAGTAATCAGCGATGCACCGGAGACCCTTCTTGAAAGCTAAATCCCCCGACGGCGCTGTAGATAATTGGCCGTAAACAATTCGGCCGCCCGCCGATCCTTCTGCGACATAAAGGCCGACGGGCACCGCATTCTGAGGAAGGCCTTGCGCATACGCCAGGGGCGATGCGATGCCGGATATCACGATGGCGACACCCGCGGCCAATCTCTCACTGGCGACTGCCAATATCATAATCCTATAGCCTTTAAACAACACCGTCTCGAAACCAGAAAACCCTGGCCGTCTAATCTGGGATTTCCCATTTGGTTTCCTGTCCACGACCAGCGTGGGACTTTTTCGTGATTTTCTTCCCTTGCAGCAGGTTTGCAAGCTCTTTTTCCAGTCCAATCTTGGTTTTTCGCAGGCACGGGGGATGTTCCGATGCCTTTTTTGGCTCCAATGCCCCTTTTCTCCCGGATGTGAAGACACCTCCTCCGTGGTTTCCAGTATTCCCCTGCGATGTCTCGCACCAACGCATCATTGCCCGGCAGCCGGATGGCATACTCGAAATCCTCGGCTTCCAGATACTTATAGACCTCCGGGTTGGCAAAGGCGGCATCGGCCCGAAAATAGCGCCGCAGGTTCCGACCCTGATAGCGGGCCACCACCGGTTCGAGCACCGCTCGCCAATCCTTGGCGCTATGCACGTTGCCCTCACGCAGCAGGGCTCGCTCCACATCGCCAAACTGATTGAAGCAAAACAGCGGGTGGTAGCAGGTGCAGCCGAAATGTCCGTTGTAGGCAGTGCCTTCCTGCTCGCCGTAGGTCTCGCTCACGGAACTGTCCATGTCCAGGATCAGTTCCCGCATCGGCTGGCGTTCCCGCAGCCGGTCTCCACTTCCTTGATAGCTTCTTCAACGTCGCCAGGTTGGCTATTATCTGGCCGGGCCTCTCACGTCCTCAGAGCACCCGAAGAGGAGCCGACGGTTTCTTGAACAGCCAAGCCTTGTTTCGCGCGTTGTACGGCAGCGTCATCGAGTGCGACATCGCGAGAATCTCGCACAACACGCCGTCAACGGCGTAATCTAAATTCTCCAAGTCCACCTCGATGCCTTCCTGGAGGTTTCGTTTGAGAAGAACCTTCCGGTTCGCCTCGGCACAATCAATTTTGAGCGGTCTCATTTTCGTTGGTCTTCTTGCGACTGCAATCGTCGCCAGATACTCCCAGCACCGCCTCGATGGTTTCAAGCGCAATTCCCTGAAAAACCCGCCGCCGCCGCTCGCCTCGCTCACCCAGCAACGCCCCCAGCATCACCTGGCGCTAGCCGAATCGTTGCCGGCGTAACCACCTAGTTTCTCATTTATCACGCGGCAGAAAGATGCGGCTTTAAGTGGCAGTGAGAGGTTGCCGGATCGGCAAGCCACTACCTCGCCCACACCTTGCCCGCCGCATTAAATTTCGGACACAGCACACAGATGAGCAATTCCTCCCGGTGGCGGGCGGCGTCTTCACTGGGACATTCGTCCCATTCGATGCGCGTGATCTGATGCAGCAGCCGAATAATCCGACGCGGCAATCGCTCCGGGTTGGCCACACGATAACTGGACAGCCGCTTCCGCAAGTTGCGGGCTTTGCCGACATACAAGACGCCCTCCCGGCTGCCGCACATAAGATACACCGCTGGTCGTTGCGGCAGCGTGCGGAAGAAATCCTCACCGAACCGTTCGAGCAGCGGTTTGGGCGGCGGAAAGAGCCAGAGTTGACCGGTGGCCATGCGTGGATTTCAGCACCCCCTCTCGGACAACGGTGGGCCAAGCGGATTGTTGGCCGCCTTAATTGTTTGTCGTGGTTTTCCCGCCCGCAACACGCGCAACGAAAAGCCGCGTCCGTTCTCAAACGGCTCGACCGTCGCGGTGACTTCCAGCACCGGATACCGCACCGTTGCCAACCCATAGCTTTTGTATGTGGCGGCAAAGAGTTCCGTTTCCACTAAGCCCGTCCAGTCGGCCAGCGTGAGAAATTTCATCGGCTCGCCCGTAATCTGATGGTGCGTCCGCTGTTCGACTACCAGCCCGCACGTCACCACCGTTTCGCCAACGTGTTCGCCCAGACGTGCGACGGGGCAATATGTGTCCCAGGCCACGTCTTCAAACAGTTCCAGTGGATGCCCGCTCACGGCGTATCTTTGCACCGTCGAAACAATTTGAATTTGTTCTCGTGTATCGCGTGTGTCAAAGAGGCCGGATAAAATTCCGGCTTTTTTGTTGTACCGGAGCTTTTCCGCTTAGTATCTACCGGTTCCTCGCAGAAATCTGGTCCCGATCGGGGTTCATTTCAATCCACTCCCTCAACCACCACGAGCGGTACCGGTGTGGTCTTGATACCACCGACGCAATTAGTGGCAAACAAAGCGTAAAGGCCGGTATCGGCAACCAGGGCGTTGGAGATCGTGAACACCGGGTTGGTCGCGCTGGCTGACACCGCCACAAATCCGCTGCCCTTGTCCACTTTCCATTGCAGAAAGATTGGCGGCGTTCCACCAATTGCTGCCGTCAACGTTACGACGCGAGTCACCAGATTCGTTCCCGGGGAGTCCGTGGTGGTATCGGTCATAATAAACGGAGCCACCGCGTTCGAACGGGCGTTCAGAGACGTTTGCCCATCGGTTAAACGAGGTGTGAGCGAAGTTTCAATTCCAAGGCGGGTCTTGGGTCGCGCGAGGTCTGAGTGCCGAATGAGCACGAAAAAGACGAGTCCGGCCATTACCAAGCCGCAAATAATGGCGATCTTCCGGTTAGTTGAGAGGCTCGGTGCCATTTTGTTTTTGAACCATGTTCAGTTTTCCTGGCAGCGAAATACGGCTCACGGGATGTAAGGGGTGACCTGGTAAAAATAATGGTCGGCGTTGGCGTTGGGGTCTTTCACCAGTCCGTTGGTGGACAGGAGAAAGTTATCGGTGGTTCCCGCGACGACATTGGTAGTTACGGGCGCCCACGCGAGCGGGTTGGTAAGCACCGAGGATCGCCACAGAATAAGATCGTAGTTCAAATTGGTGCCACCCGACTTGAGCTGGGTTAGGCCTGACTGGTTCGCATTGGCGAAGCTGCCATTCGTGCTCAACTGCGTGTATTGTTCATTGACGGCGAATACGTCATTCGTGAACCCGACACCTTTGACCGCCGGGTAAGGCAGAAGGTTGCGGGTATTAACGGTGTTCGCCAGCGTCAGGTATGGGGCGGCATGCATCTTGAGTGAGTAGAAGTTTGACTGCGCGGTTGAGGTGAGCGCCGTTGTGAGCAGATTGGTGTGTTCATAAGGGTCGTTTGACAAATCATAAAGCTGTTCGAGGTGGTCGTAAAAGTGGATGAGCTTGAATTGCGCATTGCGCAGCGTCCAGCCATCGGCCACGGTGCTTTCATTGAATTGTTCCCCAAACATATAGGACGTTGGAATGATCACGTCGGCTTGCAGTGCCGGCAGCAGGCTCTTCGAGTCAATAATCACGTTGGTCGGGAGGGTCGCGGCGACATTGATGCCGGCCAGTTCCTGAATGGTCTGGAAGAGATCCACCTCGTTGACGAACGTATTATTGGTCCGACCGCCGTTTACCACGTCCGGTCCGGTGATGAAGCACGGCGTGCGGCTCCCGCCTTCATAAATCGTGAATTTCGCGTGACCGTTCGCGTCCGGAACACCGGCGTTGGTGGGGGAGTAGTAGTAGGGTGGTTGCTGGAATTGAATTGGCGTGCCGTTGTCGCCCAGAAAAATGATATCCGTGTTGGTGGGCACCACGGTGAGCAGGCGGCCAATCTCGGTGTCGAGCGCTTGCGTCATGGCCTCCTGATAGGCGCGACCGTTGGTGCTGATGTCGGCGGCTGTGCCGCTGAGATTAATGTAAGCCGCTGTGGTCAACAGGTTTGTTGGGGGTTTGTGTATCGGCTCGTGCGGCGCGTTGAAAGCGAGCCACATGAACCAAAGGTTGGTTCCCTTCGCCTGAATGAACGAGATGGCGTCGTTCGCCTGATCGGTCGTCGAGTAGTTCGTGGTGTTGTGGGAAACCCCGTTCACGACTTTGGTCCAGTTCGTATAACTTTGGACCATGGCGCCCATATAGCCGGCGAAGTTTGTCCAGCCACCCGTCGTGAGCGGTGAATTCAAATCGGCGGTGTCGGCCAGATGCCATTTCCCAAATGACGCCAGGCTGTATTGCGGGGCGTTCGTCGTGAAAGCTTTCGCCAACGTGTATTCAGTTGGTTTTAGCGCGGGAGTGGTGTTGGTATTCCCGATAGCACACCCAACCCCAGTGCGGCAGGATTCACGGCCTGTGAAGATACAGGCGCGGGACTGCGAGCATGAAGGCCTGGCGTAAAAGTATGGGAACAGCACGCCGCTCCGCCCCAACCGGTCGATGTTGGGTGTGGAGGCCAAACTCGCCCCGGTACTTGTAGAGTTAAAAAGCTCGCTGCTGTCGGCTCCGAGGTCGTCGGCAATGATGAGCAAGATGTTGTTTTTTGGGGCAGCGGCTTGCGCGGTGAGGAGGCACGTCGATGCGCCGAGTTCCAGCGCAAGCAGGATGACTTTCGTTTTCATACCCAGATTTCGGTTTCGATGCTTACGGAAGTGCAGTATAAACGATCGCCGTGATTGAGAAAATCATTTCAGGTGGTCAAACCGGCGCTGATCGTGCGGGTTTGGTTTGGGCCATAAAACACGGCATCCCTCACGGCGGCTGGTGTCCCAAAGGCAGGAGAGCCGAGGACGGCACCATTCAGTATCAATTGAAGGCCCCCCCCAGCAGCAATTACCTCCAACGCACCGAATGGAATGTGCGGGATTCTGATGGCACGGTGATTTTCAGCGTCAGGAAGGGTTTAGCTGGTAATTCCTTTGAAACCCTAGAATTTGCCATCAAACACCGGCAACCGTATCTGCACCTATCGGCCGTTTTCAAGGACCATCGTTTGCGCGACCAACACCCATTCCCTCGTCCGGCTTGAGTCCTTTGCGCTGGCGAACAACGCATGCAAAACAGGTTGCATGTCGGGGGAAAAGCATTAGGATTAGTGCATGTTTTACTTTGTAATCGTGTTATTTATGGCTGCAAGTTGGCGGAATTATTGCATATCGTTGAGTAGAATTGCGCTCATGATCCGGTCGGCCCGGAGCGAGTTTCCACTCTCTCCGTGGGCTCTTACGTCAGCATAGAACATTTCCGCGTCCGCCCTTCCGTCAAACTCCAAACCCCGAAAGGCTGCTGCTTATGAAAGTATTCCTCGTTTACGTCAATGATGAGAATTTCTACCGGCTGCTGCCGGAGGATTTGGGCGGTTCAAAGCCGGGCGACCGCCGCGTCAAGGTGATGGGATTCCCGCCGCTGGGCATCGAGACACTCGCGCCCGTCCTGCGCCAGCACGGCCATCAGGTGCGGATGTTCGACACGTGCCACCCGGAGATGAAGGAGTCGGATGTTGCGCAGGCATTGCGGGACGATCCGCCGGATGTCGTGGCCCTCTCGTTTTTGTCCACAACGACTTATCCGGGAGTCAAAAGCATGGCCCAGGTAGTCAAGAGCGAGAGGCCCAATGTGCCGATCATTTGTGGCGGCGTTTTTGCCACGATGAATCAGGAGCGGATTCTGAAGGATTGTCCCTACCTTGACGCCGTGGGTGTTGGCGAAGGCGAGGAACTGCTGCCGGACTATCTTGACCACTTGAACCGTCCGGCCAGCGTCGCGGGTCTCATCTGGCGCAACGGCAAAGAAATCGTCAAGAACATGCCCCGCCCGATCATCAAGGATTTGAACCAGTTTCCGTATCCCGACCGCACCACGCTGCCGATTGATTACATTGAATCGTTGCCGCTCGACGTGCCGGCGGTTCTTTCGCTGGAAAAATTCTGCACGATGCAAACTTCGCGCGGGTGTCCTTACACCTGCATTTATTGCGACATTCCGGCGCTGACCAACGGCAAGTGGCGCTTCCGCTCGCCGGAGCACGTCCTCGGCGAAATGCAGCAACTCCATGACCAGGGCTACCGCTCGATTTACCTGACCGACGATCATTTTCTGCTGAAACGCGACCGCATCAAGGAGATTTGCCAGAACATCATTGACCACAAGCTCGCGTTTAAGTGGGGCTGTGAAGGCCGGGTGGATTCCGTCGCGGTGGATCAACTGCCCATCATGGGCAAGGCGAACTGCAACTTTCTCGCGTTCGGCGTGGAGGCGGGCACGCAAAGAATCCTGGATCGGCTCGACAAGCGGCAGACCCTGGAGCAAATCGAACACGCGGTAAGCGAAGCCAAGCGGTGCGGCATTGAGCGGGCGCACGGATTTTTCCTGGTCGGTTCCCCCGGCGAGACCGAAGAGGACATTCTGGAAAGTTTCCGTTTTTGCGCGCGGCTCAAGCTCGACACGTTCGGCTTCAACCGGCTGTGTGTTTATCGCGGCACGCCGCTGTGGCACGAGTATCTCGAACGCGGCATCCTCGACGACGAGCGCGACTGGGCCAAGTGGTTCAAGTGTTCAGACATTGACCCGACGGTGCTGCCCAGCGAGGTCGTCAACCACGCGCGGCAGAAAGGCTACGCGCTGCTCTTCGCCCGGCGGATTTTCTTCCGCCCCATCCAGACCTTCAAGCTGCTTCGCACCTTGGGTCGGCACATGAAGTTCACCGATATTCTCCGGCTGTTGAGCAGCCCGTTCCGCCGCCGCAAGTTGAACCGGACGCCGGAACTCCCCGCTAAGATGATCGAACGCGGATTGACTGCACCCATCCGAACCGCCGCACCGATGGAAGCCCTGCTCAAGCCAAACGTGCGCGTAAGAAAGGCCATCGGGGTTGCCTTTGCTTCCTTCCAGAATCGCCAAGAATCGCCCGATTCCCCGCCCGGTAGCTGAGGCCAGCACCCGGGCTGTGTACATTGGAGCGAAAAATGCGGAAAGCTTGGCGCGCACAACGACGCGCACGTTGCCCGTCAACCGTCGTGTGGGATAGCGACGTGACGAGCGGCACGCACACGTGAACGGACGGAACGGTGGAGAGATGCGCAGCGCAAATGTGTGTGTGCATCGGCGGCCCTCGAAGCCCGTTTTTTAGCCGCTTTTCGCACACAAGCCCGATTTGGCCCCCGCGAGCCCTGCCACGGTGCCCCCATGCTCGGCGAGAAGACGCCACTGAAGCCGCCGTGTCGCGTTTGTGGCCTATTGTGGCCACCAGCGCGGACCCGCCACTACAGGGCGAAATCGGCCCCAATCCCGCCCGTTTATAGGCCGCCGACGTAATCGATGGCTCGCGGCCATATCCGCGACAACACACATCCGGTGGGGGACGAGAGGACGAGACGCCACGAAGCGATGCGGATGTGAGACGTTTCGCTCGGGATCGTGTGTGTCTTCCGACGTCGTTATGAGCGCGACCCGCGACGCCAGCGATAGCGGCGTGACGAGCGGATCGCACACGTGAACGGGGACGGTACGGTGGGGCAAACTGGAAGGTTCACCGGCAGCACTCAGAAGAGTACACCGGGCTGCCGGGTAACGACGAATCGCAGCCCGGCAAGAGCCAACTTTTTGCTGCCACCGGCGCAAAGTTTGACGCCCCAGCAGGTCGAGTTCGGTCCCACTGCTGGAAAATGCGGTCGCAGTTCATCAAGCCTTTGCATATCCTTGCTGCCTGATGGGCAGCGACCTGATCGTCTACCAGTTCAGCCGCAGCAAATTTGAGTGCGGCGGCTTCAGCCATCCCATTC
>JBEKJO010000036.1:0-40522 GCA_050011195.1 Verrucomicrobiota bacterium
CGGCTCCGAAAACGACCGTGGCCCACAAACTGTCCCACCTCGCTGCGGACAAGAATGTCCGCGCGCCGCCCGCAATTACTGAGCGGTTATTCATGACGCTCCTCCTTTGTTTGAGACGGTTTGTCTTCGTAGTAGTCCTCGCGGGTCATAATGCCGAGGTGACCGAACCATTTGGAAAGGAGGATGATCGCGACGCAGCCGAAGAAGCCGAATATGGACCAGAAGGCTGGGAAGTGCTCGACGGCTGGGAAGTGCTCGACCGGCGTGTGCGCCTCGTCGTTGCTCACGAGGAAGATGTCCGCCAAGGCAAGCAGCACCAGCCCGGCTATGCAGACCAGCGTAACGGTCTTTAGCCGGTTGCGCAGGAACTCGATGAGCTTGACAAGGTTCATTACAGGACGGCGTGGACGAAGCGCATGAAAAAGCCGGGGTAAAGGCCAATGATAACTGAGATGGCTGCCGTGATGGCAAGGGGAATCACCAGCGCCGGGTGGGCTTCGGTGTATCCGTGCTTCGTGTCCTCTGCGGAGGGTTTGCCGAAGAAGCCGGCATAGACCACCGGGGCGAAGTAGGCGGCATTCAGCAGCGTACTGACCAGCAGCACGATGATGATGCCGACCGACCCGGCATCAAAGGCGCCGTTGAGCAGATACCACTTGCTGACGAAGCCGGCGACGGGCGGCGCCCCGATCATGCTCAGTGAGGCCAGGGCAAAGGCGCCGAAGGTGAACGGCATGACGCGCCCCAACCCATTCATTTCCGAGATGTTCTTCTTGTGCGTGGCGACGTAGATCGCGCCGGCACAGAAGAAGAGCGTGATCTTGGAAAACGCATGGTTGGCGATGTGAACCAGCCCGCCTTCGATGCCGGGCCGCGTCAGCAGGGCCACGCCCAGAATGATGTAGGAGAGCTGGCTGACCGTCGAGTAGGCCAGCCGCGCCTTCAGGTTGTCTTTGCTCAGCGCCACGATGGAGGCGACGATGATGGTGATGGAGACGAAATAGGCGGTGGGGAGGCCGAGGTTGAGGGCGCGCATGGTATCCACGCCGAAGACGTAAAGCATAACCCGCACGGTGGAGAACACGCCCACCTTGACGACCGCGACGGCGTGGAGCAGGGCGCTGACCGGCGTGGGCGCGACCATGGCGCTCGGGAGCCAACTGTGGAGGGGCATGACGGCATTCTTGGCGAAGCCGACGATGCAGCAGGCGTAAAGCGCCGTGACCACCCAGCGGTTGACGTCAGGGGGCAGGATGCCGGTGTTGATGTTGTCGGCAAAATCGAGGTTCCCCTTCAGGACGTAAATCAGCACCATGGCCGGGAGCACCAGCCCCTTGGCGGTGGTGGTTAGATAGGTGAGGTATTTCTTGCCGCTCTCGTAGCTTTCCTCATCCTGATGATGGGCGACCAAAGGATAGGTGGTGATGCTGACGATCTCATAAAAGAGATACAAGGTGAGCAGGTTGTCGGCGAAGGCGCAGCCGATGGCGCCAAACAAGGCCAGCGCAAAACAGGTGTTGAAACGCGTCTGCTCGTGCTCGTTGAGGCCGCGCATATAACCCGCCGAGTAAAACACTGTGATGACCCACAGGAACGAGGCGGACACGGCAAAGACCATTGACAGCGCATCGGCCCGCAGTGCGACGCTCAATCCCGGCAGCAAGTGGAACACGCAGAAATACAGCCTCTTGCCGGCGTGGATGTCCGGGATCATTGAGGCGGCGAGGATGAAGAGCGTCGCGGCAGCGAAGAAGGAGCAGGTTTCGCGCGCGTTGGGCCGCTTGCCTGTCAGCATGACCAGACCCGCGCCAAGCAGCGGGGCCAGGATCGCCAGCAAGAGCCTGATGTCGGGTGTTGCTTCCATTGGCCTAGCCCTTCAGTTCGGACAGTTCCCGGGTCTTGACGGAGCGATAGTTGCGATAGACAGCGATGATGATGCTGAGGGCAATGGCGATTTCAGCCGCCGCCAGCCCCATGAGGAACAGAACAAAGATCTGCCCAACCGCCGGGTCGGGCGCCCGGAAACGGTTGAAAGCCATCAGGTTGAGCGAGGCGGCTGAGAATATCAACTCGCCCGAAATGAGCATGCCGATGAGGGTGCGGCGCCGCAGCAGGCCGAAGATGCCAATGGCCAGCAGAAAGGCGGCGACGGTAAAGTAAATGTCCGGGCGTTCGGGCAGTGGCGGGGGATTCATGGTTTGGTTCTTCCGGTGCGGGCGATCGCGAGGGCGCCGATGATGGCGACAAGGAGCGCGAGTGAGATCAGCTCGAAGGCCATGCTATAAGTGGTGAGCAGCGATTTGCCTATGGCGCTGATAGAAAAGTCGTTAACGCGGGTGACCGGAGCGGTCCAGTCCTGCCGGGCGCCCAGGTGCCAAAGGCCCCAGAAGATCGCGGCGCTCACCAACAGCGCGAAGCCCCCCCACAGAAGGGTTGCCCCGCGCTTCTCGTCGCGGACGCCCTCTTCCGGCTCGGCCAGCATCACCGCGAAGACAATGGTGACACAGACCGCGCCAACGTAAATGAGGATTTCCATCAGGGCCAGAAACGGGCTGTGGAGGAAGTAGTAAAGCCCGGCCAACCCGATGCAGCAGATCATCAGCCCACAGACGCTCCGGATAATGCGCGCCGTGAGGGCGGCTATGAGAGCGCCCACCACCGTGGTCGCAATGCACAGGAGGAAGATCGCGCCGACGATCATCTGTGACTCAGGAAACGCAGTCATTTAGGCGTAGTTGGGGGCTGAGAGTTGGGGGTTGAGGGTTCGTCGGCGGCCTTTGGCTCCTGCCTTGGGGCCTCGGCTGTCGGACTTTGGACTTCGGACTTTGGACTTCCTTCCAGCCGCTCGGCCTCCAGGCGTTCGTTTTCCAGGCGTTTGAACAGGTCCATGATGTAGTCTTCCTTGTTGGTGCTGGCCAGGTTGTACTCGTGGGAATAGCGGATGGCGCCATCCCGGCAGGCTTCCACGCAGGAACCACAGAGACTGCACTTGGTGAAGTCCAGAATGTATTGGGTAACGGACCTTTTCTTGGCTCCGTCCAGCTTGGCGCCTTCAACCGTGATGCAGTCGCTGGGGCAGGCGCGCTCGCACAGTTTGCAGGCGAAACAGACCGCTTTGCCCGTCGCGGGGTCGCGCACCAGTTCGATATGACCCCGGAAACGCTCCGGCATCTTCAGGGATTCATGCGGATACTGCACGGTGACCGACGGCTTGAAGAACTGGCCGATGGTAATCCTCATGCCCGTAACCAGGCTGTTGAATCCGATGGCAATTTCTTTCAGGGAGTTTTTCATGCGTGGAGCAGCTTCATCATGGCGCTGGATAGGATAAGCGTGCATAGGGAAACCGGGATGAGGATTTCCCAGGACAGGTTGAGCAGCCCGTAGAACTGGGTCCGTGGGAAGGTCCAGCGTATCCAGACCACGGAAAAGATCAGGAAGTACATCTTCACGAGGAACCAGAACACCCCGGGCAGGATGCCGATGGGGCTTTGCCAGCCGCCGAGGAACAGCACCGTCGCCAGGGCGCAGCCGAGAAGGATGTTGGCATACTCCGCCATGAAGAATACGCCGAACCCCATCCCGGCGTATTCGGTGTAAGCGCCGGCGACCAGCTCGCTTTCGGCCTCGGTCATGTCAAAGGGAGCGCGGTTGGTTTCTGCCAACATGCAGATGTAGAAGATGAGAAAGGTCACCGGCATCAGGGGGTTGACCCATACTTTGAAGAAGTTCCAGTGCCAGAACGCACCGGCCTGCTGGAGGACGATTTCGTTCAAGTTCATCGTGCCCGTCACCATGATCATGGTGATGACCACCAACAGCATGGGGATTTCGTAGGCGACATTCTGGGAGACCACCCGGGCGGCGGAGATGATCGCGTACTTGTTCCGCGAAGACCAGCCGCCAAGCATGATCGCCATGACATTGATGGACCCGAAGGCGAAGATCATCAGCAGCCCGACGTTGATGTTCCGAGCGGCCAGGCTCGGGCCGAAGGGAATGACCGCGAGGCTCATCAGGGCAGGGGACATCATGAGCAGCGGGGCGACGCGGAACAAGGTGGTGTCCGCGCCGGCGGGGACAATCAGTTGCTTCGAGAGCAGCTTGACTGCATCGGCGATGGGTTGCAGCAAACCGGCCCAGCCGACTTCCGTCGGGCCGGGGCGGCGCTGGAAGCGGCCGGCTCCCTTTCGTTCCACCCACACCAGGTAGGCGGCATTCAGCCCGACAAAGGACAGGATGCCGACCAGGAACAGCACCAGCCGGAGCGGCTCGGGCCAGAGGGAGGAAACAGTCTTGGAGAGGCTCGTCATCATTCAGCGGTCAATGTCGGGAATGACGAGGTCCAGGCTGCCCATCAGAGCCAACGCGTCCGGCAGCAGCATTCCCGCGCTGGCTTCCTCGAACAGGCTGAGGTTGGAGAGCGACGGGGTGCGCAGTTTGACCCGGTACGGGATTTCCTTGTTGTCGCTGACGATGCGCACGGCAAACCGGCCGCGGGCGGCCTCGACCGCGTAACAATAGTCGCCGGCGGGCAGTTTCAGCACGCGCGGCACCTTCTCGGCCATAACCGGGCCGGCGGGCAATTTGTCCAGGGCTTGCTCGATAATACGCAGGCTCTGGGCCATCTCCTCCATGCGCACCAGGTAGCGCGACATGGAATCGCCTTCCTGGAAGGTGGGGATAATGAAGTCGAATTCGGGATAAACGGAATAGGGTTCGACCCTCCGCACATCGTAAGGAATGCCGGAGCCGCGGATAACCGGGCCGGTGGCGCCATACTTGCGGCACATCTCCTTGCTGATCGGGCCAATGTCAATGAGACGCTTGCGCAGGATGATGTTATCAGTGACCAGGCCGCGATACATCTTGAGGCGCGGGCGCATCTGGGCGACGAACGCGCGCGTGCCCTTGATGAAGGTGTCATCCACATCGTTGCAAAGCCCGCCGATGCGGTAGTAACTGTAGGTCAGGCGCGACCCGGTAATGCCTTCCAGCAGGTCGAGGATCTTCTCCCGGTCATCGAAGGCATAGAGCAGCGGCGTGAAACCGCCCAGGTCCAGCAGGAAGGCGCCCCACCAGACAAGGTGGCTGGAGATGCGGTTCAACTCGGAGGTGATGACGCGAATATACTCGGCCCGCGGAGGAACCTGGAGTTTCGCCGCCCGTTCCACGGCCCCGACAAAGGCGTGGGTGTAAGTCATCGCCGACAGGTAATCAATGCGGCTGGTGTTGGGCAGGAACTGGGCGTAAGTGCGGTTCTCGCCCATCTTTTCCTGCATCCGGTGGATGTAGCCGCACACCGGCTCGGCGCGGACGACATATTCCCCGTCCATGGTCATCTTGACCCTCAGCACGCCATGAGTGGCCGGATGCTGCGGGCCTATATTGATGACGAAGGTCTCGCGCGGCGCGCCGTCGGCGGACATCTCTGTTCTGACCTGTTCTTTGACGATCACTGCGCGAAATCCTTCCTGAGCGGGTGGTAATCAGCGTCCTCCGGCAGGAGGAAGGGCGTCAGGTTCGGATGCCCAAGGAAACGGATGCCGAAGAAGTCATGCGTCTCGCGCTCATGCCAGTTGGCGCCGGGAAACACCTTCTGGATGGTGGCAATCTCCGCCTTGTCGCGGGGGATGCGCGTGCGCACGACGACCCGCAACGCCTTGGCGGGGTGAAAGTAATCATAGACCACTTCCATCTGCCCCTCTGCCATCCAATCCACACCGGTGATGGTGTCCAGGGACAAACCCTCTTTATCGAGCAACTCGGCGGCCAACACAACCTGATCGGGGGCAACGGTCGCCTCAACGTGATAACCTTTGGCGGCGTAATCAACCCCGTGAAAGGGCAGGCTGAGATGGGCGAGAGGATTGGGAATCGGGGACTGGGGACTGGGGACGGGGGACGGGGGATTTGGGGCAGTCGGCTGCTGACTGGTTACTGATGACTGGTCACTGGTTACTGGTGTTTGGTGACTGGTCACTGTTGACTGCTGACCGGTGGTCAGGGCAGCTTTAGGCGGCACCGCTGGGGCCGCTGGCGGGCTTGCCGGCTGTGCGCTGTCAATCTTAGGCTGCAGACCGTTCGTACTCATCACTCCATCACTCCATCACTCCAATCCTCCCTCACTCCGCCTTCACGATCGGCCAGCGGCGCTTGCCGGTGAGCTTCTCCTCGAGCTTCAGCAGCCCTTCGATCAGAGCCTCGGGCCGCGGAGGGCAGCCAGGGATATAGACATCCACCGGGAACAGCTTATCCACCCCTTCGATCACCGCATATTGGCCCGGGAAAACGAACGGACCGCCGGAAATGGCGCAGTTGCCCATCGCAATGACCCACTTGGGCTCCGGCATCTGGTCGTAGAGCGTCTTGACGGCGGCCGCCATCTTCTTGTTGATGGTGCCGGCGACGATCATCAAATCCGCCTGGCGGGGCGAGGGACGGAAGACCTCGGCGCCAAAGCGGGCCAGGTCGAAGCGCGACGCGCCCGCCGCCATCATTTCAATCGCGCAGCAGGCGAGGCCAAACGTCAGCGGCCAGAGCGAGTTGGCCCGCCCGAGCGCCAACAGCTCGTCCAGCTTCGCGAACTTCACGTAAGGCGCGCAGTCCTTCAGGGCTTGGGCGCTATCTTCCTGCGCTTCCATTCAAAGACACCTTTCTTCCAGGCATAAACGACCACCAAAGAGAGAATCCCCACAAAAATGAGCAGCTCGACAAAATCCCCGATGACGAACTCCTCGATCCGGTTATACACCAGCGCCACCGGGATGAGATACAGCACATCCACCGCAAACGCGACAAACACCAGCGCATACAGGTAATACACCGCGCTGTAGCGAATCCACGCGTCGCCAATCGGGTCCATGCCGCATTCAATGAACTGCTCGGTCTTGTGGGCGTAGTTGCGCGTCTTGCGCGCCTCCAGCAGATGGACGACGACAAACGGCCCCAGCGCAAACGCCAGGCCGCCCAGGCAAAAGGCAAACACGTAAATCAAATCGCCGGACAGCACGTCATCCATACTCAAGCGGCGTTGTTCGGCACTAAACACGTCATGGTCATGGTGCCTAGTCTCGACGCGGAAGGGGTGAGGGTCAATAAAATAGATGGTATCACGATTATTAGCGCGGCTAACAGTGCCGGGTGCCGCCGGTGTGACTATGGGAATGTTTAATCCTGTCTTTCCCCTGCCATCTCCCTGTCCCTTACAACGCTATGTCGAAACTTCGCGCATTCTTGGCAAGGTTTCCTGTGCAAACGCAGCCGGCTGCTCTCCCAATCACCAGTCACCAGTCACCAGTCACCAGTCACCAGTCACCAATCACCAATCACTTTGGTTGCGCTCTGCCGCGCTGCGTCTTTGCGTTGCCGGAGTGCGCCTCAACCTTGAGCAAAATACCTTGACGCCTTCCGTTCCTCGGCCTTCACCGCCCGGCGATACGCCTCCAGTTGTCCCCGCTCGCTCCAGTGCGCGTATCCGCGTCCTTGTCTGAGATCCCACGTTGGCCGCGGGAGCCGCTTTCGGTAGCGACGCGATCCCGCCACGTTGCGCGGCAGCCTCCAAATGCGCTCCAGATCGCGATTGGGAAGCCTGAAATCCATCAGGTCCCACCGATGCTTTCGGATGAGTCTCCCATCCCGCAGAAACGGTTTGAGAAACTGATAGAGGAGACCCTGCTGCCAACGTGGGCTTAGGCCATATTTCCGCCCCAGTTCCGTCCCGGACAATCCTTTGAGCTGGTCCAGATTCTCCTCGGCCCACTGCAATGCTTTCGCGGTTTGGCGCAGCCAGTGGTAGCGGTAAGTGGGCTTGGGGGCGCCAACCTGTTGCCGAATCTGTCGCAGGCGCTCGCTGCTGAGACCCACCTCGTCACCCAACTCGCAATTCGACTTCGACCAATCCAACTTGGACCACCGGGCCAGAAAGGCCTTGCGCCGGAATTGCGTGTATAACAATCGGTTCATGACTGCCTTCGCTGACTAAACTTTACGCTCGCCATCATGCTTATGCACGCTCTGAAGATACCAGATTGCCGCGCTGTGTGAAGCTCTTGCATCCCCGGCCTTTCAGCGCCGCATCTCAGTTTCTGAAGGGGGGGCGCAGCCTCGAAAGCCCTTCTGTTTGCTGCCTTTTCATTAACACCCTGCTTCAGCAGGGTGTGGGCAAGTGGCGCGGCGTCGGAACCGCTTCAGCGGTTTGCCAGCGCACTGGAAACCGCTGAAGCAGTTGACGGCGCGCGCTGGGGAACAGGGTAGGTCTTCACTACAGCCAGCTTTGACCATTGGGGAGAATCCCCGCGCCTGAAAATCAATGACTTGCGTCCCCAAAATAGTTGAACCAAGGGCCGAATCCGCCAAGTCGGGTTAAGCTCTCGCAAATCGTAAATCGCAAATCGAAAATGAGTTGGCCGAACGGCCCCCGGCTTGCTATAAAAAGGCCCTGACAAGGCCCACTCTGGCATGAGCCGATTTGTTAATCTCGAGTTTGGCGCTGAGTCCGAAGACCAGTCGCCGCAGAAAAAGGCGCTGGTGAAGGACGAGGCGTACTATCGCGCCGAAGCCCGCTCCGCCTTCGAGAACGGGGATTTTGAGCTGGCCCTGCGCCTCTACTCCAAGGTCCTGGAGTTCAATCCGAACGAGGCGGCGCCGTGGACCGGGCAGGTGCGGATGCTCATCGAGCTTGGCCAGTATAACGAAGCCAGGCTATGGGCCGACAAAGCGTTGGAGCGGTTTCCCCACGATGCGGAATTGCTCGCGGCCAAAGCCGTCGCGCTGGGGCGCAGTGGCGATTTACAGGAGGCGCTGGCGTTTTCGGATTCGGCCATTGAAGAGCGCGGCGACACGCCTTACGTCTGGCTCGCGCGCGGGGACGTGTTGCTGGCGCGGAAAGAGTCGCGGGCCGATTACTGTTTTGAAAAGGCCCTGCTACTGGCGCCCCGGGACTGGGTTGTGGCCTGGCTGGGGGCGCGGATTCGCTACTATTACAAACAATTCGCCCTCGCGCTCAAGCTGCTCCAGCAGGCCGTCGAGCTGAATACCGCCCACTTCCTCGTCTGGCTGGAACTGGGCCGCTGCCAGCAGGCGCTGGGTCTGGCCGGGCCGGCCAGGCACTCGTTCGAGCAGGCGCGCCAACTCAATCCCAATTGCCGCGACGCCGGGCAGGCGTTGGCCAGCCTCTCCGGGATGGGAATCGGGCCTCGCGTGCGCGGCTGGTGGCGCCGGCTTTTTAACCGATGAGCACTGAAAACCTGGACCGGCTGCTCGCTGCAGCCCATGAATTCGACGCCTCCGACCTTCACCTCGTCGCGGGCGTGCCGCCCGCTTTTCGCGTCAACGGCGAGATTATCCTCGCCGATGAAGACGCCCTGACGGAAACGGAGGTGGCCGACATGGCCGACGGGTTGCTCAACGAGCAGCAGAAGAAGAAGTTCGAGGAGGAATGGGAGCTTTGCATCTCGCTGCTGCACCGCGCCGCCGGGCGGGTCCGCGCCACCTTCTACCGCCGCAACGGGCATCCGGAAATGAGCTTCCGCTTCTGCGGCGAGCGCATCGCCACGCGCGAGGAGCTGGGGCTGCCGGAGAAGATTGATGACCTCGCGCGCAAGCCCAACGGGCTGGTCCTGGTCACCGGCCCCACGGGCGCGGGCAAGACGACCACGCTCAACTACATGGTGGACCTGATCAACAGCGAGCGCCGCTGCAAGATCGTCACCATCGAAGACCCCATCGAGTTCGTGCACGAGAACAAGCGCGCCATCGTCGTGCAGCAGGAAGTGCTCAGCGATGTGCGCTCCTTTAACCGGGCGCTCATCCACGTGCTGCGGCAGGACCCCGACGTGATCGTGGTCGGCGAGATGCGCGATTTCGAGGCGATCTCCACCGCCCTGACCGCCGCCGAAACCGGCCACCTGGTGCTGGCGACGATGCACTCGCCCAATGTCTCCCATGCGCTGGAACGGATCGTGGGCGTGTTCGAGGGCAGCGCGCAGCGGCAGATTATTCTCCAGATGTCCAACGCCTTGCAGGGGATTATCGCGCAGGAACTTCTGCCCGCCGCCGACCGCACCCGCCGCGTGCTCGCCTATGAGCTGATCGTGGCCAATGGCGCCGTGCGGAACCTCATCCGGGAAAACCAAGTCCACCAGTTGGAAAACACCATCCAGACCGGGCGCAAGGAAGGCATGACCCTCATGGACAACTGCCTCTACGACCTCTACTGCAAGTGCCTCATCACCTACGACACCGCCGTGAGCCGCGCCCGGCATCCCGACCGTATCATCCCGCAGAAGACCTGATCGGGCGATTGCGACCAGGTCCCGCGTGCGGTTTGGCCTCCGGGCTTGTCAAACCAGAGTAATGACGCATCGCACCTTCGAGATCGTGCGCGACACCGTTCTGCTGGCGTTTGCTCTCAGCGCCGTCGGCTGGTTCCTGGTTCGCTGCCTCAAGCGCAGCGACGACCCGGCACAGCTCATCTTTAAATGGGTCCTGACCGCCGCGGTTATCTGTTGCATGATCTGGTGGGTGGGGCCGATGGTGGCCCGGGAAGACCAGAGCGCGATCATCGGCATGATTATGACGGCGGTGTCGGGGCTGGTCTTGACCGTTATCTGGCGGCACAACATCGCCGACCTCATCGCCAAGCCCTTCGCCTCCCTTTACGACGGCGGCAGCGAGGAGCCGATTTCGCGCCCGGCCTATTCGATCGCGCAATCCAACCAGAAGCGGGGCAAATACCTCGAAGCGGTGGCCGAAATCCGCAAGCAGCTCGACCGTTTCCCCACCGACGTGGAAGGTCAACTGCTGTTGGCGCAGATCCAGGCCGAGGACCTCCAGGACCTGCCTGCTGCGGAACTCACCATCCAGCGCTTCTGCGACCAACCCGGCCACGCGCCCCAGAACATCACCTTCGCCCTCTACTCGCTGGCCGATTGGCACCTGAAAGTCGGGCGGGACCGCGAGGCGGCGCGGCGGGACCTGGAAAAGATCATCGAGTTGTTCCCGGAATCAGAATTCGCCTTGGGCGCCGCCCACCGCGTCGCCCATTTGGGCAGCGCGGAAATGCTGCTGGCACCGGACGAGCGCAGGAAATTCACCGTCACCGAAGGCGTGCGGAGCCTTGGCCTGCTCCGCGGCCGGGAACAGTTGAAGACGGCGGAACCGGACCCGGAACAAGTGGCCGCCGAGTGCGTGAAGCACCTGGAACAGCATCCGCTGGATACCGAGGCGCGCGAACGGCTGGCGGTCATTTATGCCGACCACTATGGGCGGCTTGATCTGGCGACCAATGAGCTGGAGCAAATGATCGAGCAGCCGAACCAGCCGGGCAGGCTTGTCGTTCATTGGTTGAATTTGCTGGCCGATCTGCAGATTCGCGGCGGAGCCGGTTTCGCGGCGGCGCAGCAGACCCTCCAAAGGATTGTGGAGCGCGACCCGAAAGCCGCTGCCGCGGAAATCGCCCGCCATCGGCTGGCCCTGCTGAAACTGGAGATGAAATCGAAAGAGAAGAGCCAGGCGGTCAAGCTTGGCTCCTACGAACAGAATATTGGCCTGAAGCAGGGCTTACCGCGTCGCTAGCTTTATGGCGATCTGCTTTTGGAGCTCCTGCGTGAGTTCCAGGTCCGAACCGCCGCCTTTGGTCCGCACCTGCACGATCACCGAAGTGACTTTCGCATCCACGGCTTCGACTCTCACCCAGACGTTCCGCCCGTTGACCTTGCCCTCGATGGATTTCACCTGGTTGGCGCCGGGGTTGATGACGCTCTCCCGCGCGATCGCGCCGTTGAACTTGACCACCTCTACCGCCGCCGCATAAACCTGGTCCGGCGACCGTTCATAGCGGCCCTCGAATTTATCTTTGACGAATGGGACCGCCGCCGTGTGCCGGTCGTTCACAGTCCTGACGCAGCCCGCCACCAGCACGAGCCCCCCGAGTAAAACTACAAGCATCTTTGTTTTCATCGCCGCTATGCAACCATATTCCCCGAAACCGTCAAGCCCGGATTCGGCTTTGTGGACAACCCGCAAAAATTGCCCCGCTTTAACCTTTTAACCCCTTGAACCCATTTAACGGTGCAACTCTTTAACCTTTCAACGCCTCGCCCCCCCCGGCCAGGGAACCATGTAACTTTGTAACGATGTAACGACGCGACCCTGTCCCCTCCCCCTGTCCCCTCCCCCTCGACATCCCGCCCGTTCGATGCGATTCTGAACGCGTGGTATCGGAAAAGTACGAACGGCTGCGCGGACTCCTGCGCTCCTGCGGCTCCTGCCTCGTCGCCTACTCCGGCGGCGTGGATTCGGCCTTCCTCGCCTGTGTCGCGCGCGACGTGTTGGGGAACAAATTCCTCGCTGCGATTGCCGATTCGCCCAGCCTGCCCCGCCGTGAATTGGAGCAGGCCCTGGCCCTCGCCCGCCAATTCCAATTCCCGGTCCGCGTCATCCGCACCCGCGAGTTCGACCGCCCCAGCTACCTGGCCAACCCCGAGAACCGCTGTTACTTCTGCAAACACGAGTTGTTCACCGAGCTTGCCCCGCTGGCCAAAGCCGAAGGCTTTGCCGTCATCGCCTATGGCGAAAACGCCAGCGATAGCGGGGACTTCCGGCCCGGTGCCCAGGCGGCGGCGGAATTCCAGGTCCGCGCCCCTCTCAAAGAGGCGGGCCTGACCAAAACCGATATCCGCGTCCTCTCCGCCCAGCTTGGCCTGCCCACGGCTGACAAACCCCAGATGGCCTGCCTCAGCTCGCGTGTCCCCTACGGCGAACCCGTCACCCCGCAAAAGCTTGGCATGATCGAGCAGGCCGAAAACGTCCTGCGCGACCTCGGCTTTTACGACGTCCGCGTCCGCCACCACGAATTGCGCAGGTCTGAATTGCTCTCAACTCTCAACTCTCAACCATCAACTATCTTCCATCTGGCCCGCATCGAGGTCGGCCCCGCCGAAATGCGCAAACTCCTCGAGAACGGCGTGTCACTTAAAATAGCCGATGCGCTCAAGCGAATCGGTTACGCCCACGTCACCCTCGATCTCCAGGGCTACCGTCGCGGCAGCGCCAACGAGGTCCTCCCGTCGCCAGGTTCGCAAGGGGCCGCAGCCGGTCAACGACCCAAGCCCCAAGGCTAGCGATAAAGTGTAGCGCGGGCGAGGACGCCCGCTGCTTCGTCAACAGCCCTGGATAACTGGCCGAGTGCCCCAAATTGCCGCTTGGAATACCGCAACTTTCGGCTAAACTTCTTGTTGAAGAAAGAAGCAGTTCTGCTGTATGCCGCAATTCTCTTACAAGGCGCGCCGCCGGACGGGTGAAGTCGTCCAGGGCGTGCTCGAAGTCGCCGACCGCTCGGCGGCCCTGGTTCAAATTGAGCGCCTGGGACTTTTCCCGGTCGCGGTGGACGCGGCCAAGGGCGGCGCCATCGCAGCCGCCGCCGAACGGCAGCCCGGGCGCAAGGCCGACTGGCGCGCCTTGTTGCCGCCCACCTTGCGGGCGGCGATGTCCCAGAAACGCAAACCCAAACTTCAGGAACTGGCCACGTTCACGCAGCAGTTGGCTAACCTGCTCAGCTCCGGCATGCCGCTGACCGTCGCGCTCAACAGCATGACGCACCTGGAGTCCAAAGGCATCTCGGCCGACGTCAGCCGGGACTTGAAGCAGGACGTGATGGAGGGCAGGAGTTTGTCCGACTCGATGGCCAAGCAACCGCGCATCTTCTCGGACTTATACGTCAACATGGTCCGGGCCGGCGAATCCAGCGGCGCGCTGGTCGAGGTGTTGCGGCGCATGGCGGACCATTTCGAGCGGTTCGCGCAGGTGCAGTCGAAGTTCACCTCTGCGCTCGTCTATCCGGCCTTCGTCTGTGTGGTGGGCATCGGCATCATGTTCTTTTTCATGAGCTATATGCTGCCCAAGTTCATGACGATCTTTGAAGGCCTGAACGTTCCCTTGCCGATGATGACCCAAATCCTCGTCAAGATCAGCCATCTGTTCGCGGCTTACTGGTGGCTGATGCTCGGGGTCGTGATCGCCGCCGTCATCGTGTTCAAGCGGTTCCAGGCGACCGACCAGGGCCGCCGCAAGATCGACCATTGGCGCATGAACGCGCCGGTCTTCGGCAAGGTGGTCAAGCTGAACATCTTCGGCCAGTTCGCGCGCACCCTCTCCACCCTCCTCGAAAACGGCGTCCCTGTCCTCACTGCCCTGAAGATCACCGAACAGATCATTCCCAATTCCATCGTCCAGGAGGCCATCGCCAAGACCCGCGAGGAGGTCACCGACGGCAAGACCATCGCCCAGCCGCTTGCGCGCAGCAAAATCTTCCCCCAGCTCATGGTGGACTTGGTGAAGATCGGCGAGGACACCGGGGACGTGCCGGGCGCGCTCAAGAACGTCGCCGACACCTACGAAAACGAACTGAGCATTGCCTTGCGCGTGATGACCAACATGATCGAGCCGACGCTGATCATCGTCATGGCCGTCGGTGTCGGGTTCCTCCTGTTGAGCGTGCTCTCCGCCATGTTCGCGATTACGTCCAATATCGCGCGGTGAGCCGATGAGTCCCAGGCCCCCAGTCCCCAGTCCCAAGTCAGCGGCAGGTGTGGCCTGTGGCGTGGTGCGTGGTGCCCGGACCGAACCCGCACCAAGCACCACGCACCTCCATTCCCCCCCCTCCCAAACTGCTTCTGGACTTCGGACTTCGGATTTCGGACTTCGGATTTCCCGCTCCGCGCGGGCCGCCTTCACCCTCATCGAGATCATGATCGTGGTGGCCATCATGGGCATTGTCATGACCATGAGCGTGCCGATTGTGTATAAAGTCTGGCGCAAAGCCCCGATGCGCAAGGCGGTGGCCGACGTGGTCGAAGTCTGCAGCCACGCCCGGGCCCGTGCGATTATGCAAGGGACCATGACCCAGGTAACCTTTCACCCGAAGGAGAACCGTCTGGAAGTGTCCGGCGTCGCCAGCCCGCCCCGCTCCGCCGGTGAAGAGGGCGCGACACCCGAAGTCCACGCCGCGCCAGCCACCGGGTCCGGCCTCTCAGCGCAGCTTTCCAGCGACATTATCATCGAGGAGCTGGATATCAACATGTCAGGCATAGAGTTCAATGACGCGGAGACGGCGACCGTCCGTTTTTACCCGAACGGCATCTCCGACGAAATGAGAATGATCCTGTTCGACGGGCGAGACCGGATCGGGATTGAGCTGGAGATCACCACTGGCTTGGCCAGCGTGGTGAATGACCCCCTCCGGGAATGGACCCGGCGATGAACTGCCCCCTGAAAACTCACGAGGGCCGAGTGACGAGTGCCGTCAGGGGGGCAGGTGACTCCCATCACACCTCCCTCGCTGCTTCTGGATTTCGGACTTCGGACTTCGGGCTTCGGATTTCCCGCTCCGCGCGGGCCGCCTTCAGCCTGCTCGAGGTCATGATCGCCTGCGGGATATTCTTCATGGCGGTGTTCGCGATTCTGGCGATGGTCTCCGGGGTGCTGCGCAATGCGCGCAGCCTGCGCCGGATTCCACTGGATGCCGGCATGGTGGCGGCGCAGATTTCACTTACCAACAAGCTTTACGAGGGCAGTCAATCCGGCGACTTCGGCAATATGTACCAAGATTACTCCTGGGAGGCAGACACCTACGAGCCGCCCGGCGCCACCAACGGCCTCTTTCAGGTGGACATTATCGTGCGCTGCCGTGGAATACAAAAGCCGGTGGATGTGATGAGCATCTGGTTATATCGGCCGGAATCGCCGCCTCCCAGATAATGAAACCACCGCTCCCACCCCTTCATCCGCCCTCTTTCCGGCGTCGCCCGAGCGGCCCCTCCAGACTTTGGGCTTTGGGCTTTGGACTTTGGACTTTGAGTCAGCGGCAACCCTCGCCCCTCGCCCGTCGCCCCCTAACTCTCCGTTCGGGCTTCACACTCGTGGAGATCATGGTCGCCATCGGGATTTTCTCCATGGTTCTGGCGGCCATCTATTCGAGCTGGACGGCGATTTTGCGCGCGTCCAAGACGGGCTTGGAGGCCGCAGCCTCGGCGCAGCGGGCGCGCATCACCGTTCGCGTGTTGGAAGATTCGCTCGGCTCGGCGCAGTCCTTCCAACAAAACCTGTCCTATTATGCCTTTCTCACCGAAAATGGGAGTGATAATGCAACGTTAAGTTTCGTCGCCCGGCTGTCCAAGTCATTCCCCCGCAGCGGCAAATTTGGCGATTTGGATGTGCGGCGCCTCACCTTTTCCGTCGAGGGCGCGCCGGATGGCGGCAGCCAACTGGTCCTGCGGCAGAATCCGTTGGTCATGGAGATGGACATTGATGAGAAAGAACATCCTATTGTGCTGGCCAAGAACGTGAAGGGCTTCGAGATGCTATTCTGGGCCGAGGACAAAAACCCGCCCGACTGGGTGGACGAGTGGAAGGAGCAGAAGACCAATCAACTGCCCAGGCTGGTGATGATCACGTTGAAGCTGGCGGACAATCCGCACTCCTCGCAGATCACGGAGGAAATCACCCGCATCATCAACCTGCCAGCCAAGACCGTCCTGGCGAGTTGGCAGGTGCCTCGGGGCATAGGTGGTCCTGGCGGACCCGGCGGCCCCGGCACCCCACCAGTCGGCCCTGGCGGTCCGGGAGGGCCGGGCGGCATGCCACCAATCGGACCGCCATGAAGCTTTCTCCGCGTCCATACCATCGCCCCGCTGCTGCGATTCTGCATCGTGCCCCTCTCCCCACGCACCACGCACCACGCAACACGCACCACGCCCCACCGCCCCCCTTATTTAACCCCTTTAACTCCTTTAACCCCTCCGCCCGCGGCATCGCCATGATCATCGTCATGATTTCGATCCTGGTCCTGACCACCCTGGCGGCGGGCTTTGCTTATTCCATGAAGGTGGAGACCAAGCTGGCTCGCAATGCGAACAGCGAAGCGGAGCTGGAATGGCTGGGGCGCTCGGGGGTCGAGTACGCCCGCTGGATTCTGGCCCTCCAGTTGCAAATTCCCAACGAGCCTTACGATGGCCTCGATCAAGTCTGGGCGGGCGGCGCGGGCGGCATCGGCACTTCGAATAGTCCGCTGGCGGAAGTGCAGAAGGAGGTTCACCTGGCGGATGGCAGCTTCACCTGGAAAATCACCGACCTCGAAAGCAAGTTCAACATCAACTCGCCGGAACCGGTGATGCAACAGATCCTGCCGCAGGCCCTCACGCTGATGGGCGTGGACCCGAGCCAGGCAACCCCCATTGTCAACTCCATCCTGGATTGGATTGATGTGGATGACCAGACTCGCGTCGAGGGCGCGGAGACCGAGTACTACCAGACTTTGAACCCTCCCTATGCCGCCAAGAACGGCCCGATCGACGACATCTCCGAACTGCTCCTGATCAAAGGCATTACTCCGGAAATCTACTATGGCGCCTCCGCGACGGATTATCAGCCGAATTACTTCAGCCAGCAACGCAACCGCTTCGGCCAGGCCGCCGCCCCGCCCGCCATCACCGTCGGCCTCACCAACCTCTTCACCCCCCTTTCGGACGGCAAGGTCAACATCAACACCGCCTCGGCGGAAGTCCTCCAACTCATCCCGGGCGTTGATCCCCTGATAGCCGAGGCGATCGTCGGCGGGCGTGCGGGCGAGGATGACGGCACCGGCCTGATGGGGCCTTATCGCGCGGTGAATCAAGTGAGCCGCATGCCCAACATCCCCCAGGTAATTGTGGGCCAGCTCGGGCAATTCTGCGATGTCCGCAGCCGCACCTTCCAGGTGGAGGTGGACGCGGAGGTTGGCGGCTACAAGCGCACCTTTTACGCCGTTCTCGGGCGCAACAGCCCGCGCGACGTGCAGATTCTCACCTTTTATTGGAAGTAACCCGCCGGCGGGTGACCGGGACAAAGCCCGTTGGCGGCGCGAGTTGGCAGAGAGAAGAGAGAGAGACGGAGGTTGACAGGACAGCGTCCGGAACCTACAATCTGTCCCCGAAAACTATGAAAACGAAATGGCTGACAATGGTACTGGCAGCGGCGCTGCTGGCGGTGGGCGGCGGATGCGCGGTATTGGTGGTGGGCGGCGCGGCGGCGGCTGTCGGTGTGGGCACCTACGCTTATATCAACGGCGAGTTGGAGGGGACCGAGGCCGCGTCGCTGGATCAGGCGTACACTGCTTCGCTGGCTGCGATGAAGGATTTGGAGTTCCCCATCACCAACAAATCCAAGGACGCGCTGCAAGCCGAAGTGCTCGCCCGGAACTCGGCGGATAAGAAAATCCTGATCAAGCTGAAGAAGGTGTCCGATGGGGCAACCGAAATCCGCATTCGAGTGGGCACGTTTGGCGACGAATCGCTGTCGCGGTTAATCCTCGACAAGATCAAGAGCCATTTCTAAGGAGCGCTTTTCGCGCCGAGTGTCGGCGGTGCGGCCGCCCACACGATTCCCGCCGTCAAATTCATAACCACCGCATGAGGGGCAATCAAGGGATTGAGTGAACTACGATGGCCGTTGCCGGGGAATTGCCCGTTCGGCAGCCGCCGGTCGCGCAGCAAAGCGGCACACTGCGCGGGGTCCAAGACCCCCGCCGCTCCCTGGAGGAGCTGCTTCATCCGTTCATATCGCGAGACGGAGGTGTCCACACGTTTGAACTCCTGGTTGACGGGGTCGCTCTCGAGGTCCGGCGTCAGGTAATGGTTGGCGCAGACGATACACGCTTGTCCAGGCCGCTGATGTGCAACACGGGAACCGCCAGGTCGAGCGACGGCTCGGCTTCCGGGGCGTAAAACGTGCGCGCCTCTCGCGGGTGCTGATAAACGCCCAGGGTCACCTGGAAGGCCTTCTCGATATCCGCCACCGATCCGCTCACCTCCAACAGCGTGCGGTTGTACGAGGCTGAATTTGAAGTCGCTCATAGTGTAAGGGCCGTTTGGCGGCCTGCTGGTCCGCGCGGTTTTCATGTTTCTTAAGCCAATCTCAACTTTTGCCTGCCGTTCAGTGGCTGCCCGGCAAGAGAAGCAAGCCTGCCGGCGATGCCCGAATGGAAGCCGGAGACCCCCTGGAACGGTCGCAGCGTCAATAATGCGAGAAGCTGATAATGATTGCAACTGGATCCTGTCCCGGCCACGGCACCAGTCTGCATTCTCTATTTTCTCTCTGGCTGCGGTTCGCCCGGCGGCCTCTCAAAAAGCCGCTCAAAAATGAGATGCGCGGCGGCTTGAAAAAAGGCTTAAAAAGACCTTGCAAATCCGGGGGAGACTGCCAAAGTGATGCTCAAGTGAAGGACGCCTAAAAGTAAGAGTGCAAGTACTTGGCCATGCAAATAAATCATGGAAATAAGCGGACCTCGACCATGTTTGGCGCTGCCTTGCCTCTTGCTCTTAAACGGCTCCTCTGTGCTCTGGCGCTGGTTTCGATGACAACGACCGGTTCGACGGCTGAAACTCAGTCCTCCGCACCTCAGCCGACCGAGCCGACCGAGCCCAGCCTCGAGACGCTGATGAAAATGGAGATCCCCGTCGTTGAGGCTGCGTCCAAGTACGAACAGAAGACCACTGAGGCTCCCGCATCGGTCACCATCATCACGTCCGATGAGGTGAAGAAATACGGCTATCAGACCCTGGCGGATATTTTGGCAAGCGCGCCGGGTCTGTACGTGAGCTACGACCGCAACTATTCGTTTCTGGGAGTGCGCGGGTTTAACCCGGGAGATTACAACAACCGGGTGCTACTGCTGGTCGATGGGCATCGGCTGAACAATAGTCTCACGGATGGGGCCGGCATCGGCACGGATTTTATCCTGGACGTTGACCTGATCGACCGGGTGGAGATCGTCCGTGGTCCAGGCTCGAGCCTCTATGGCAACAATGCCTTTTTGGGCGTCATCAATGTGATCACCCGCAAAGGCCGGGACATAACCGGCAATGGGTTCGAGGTATCCGGGGAGGGGGGCAGCTTCGATTCCTACAAAGGCCGGGTGACTTACGGCAACCGATTCAAAAACGATCTGGAGGTGCTGTTGTCCGGCACAATTTATGACAGCGCCGGCCAGAGCAGTTTATATTATCCGGCGTACGATCAGAGGATCAACCCGGGGAATCAGTGGGCGCCTAACAACGGCATCGCCGAGAACGCCGACAGCGACAGCTTCAAGAGCGGCTTTGGCAGCCTGGCCTTCCATGACTTCAGCCTCGAAGGCGGTTACATCACCCGCGAGAAAGGCAACCCGACGGCGCAGGGTGGTCCGCCGATCACCTTCGATGATAATCGTTTCCGCACCACCGATGACCGAGGTTACGTGAATTTCAAGTTTGCCCATGAGTTTCCGGAGGACATAGATGTTACGGCGCAGGTCTATTACGATCGGTCGGACCACAAAATTGACCAGCCATACACTCTCAATACCCCCGGGGACCTGCTATTGGAGGAAGTGCAGACAGGTGAATGGTGGGGGACAGACCTGCAGCTTACCAAGCGGCTGTGGGACCGGCACACCCTGACACTGGGGGGGGAATATCGGGACGACTTCAGGCAGCAGGATGGCTTTTATTCCAACAATACAAATGTTCCCGCTGGATCCCCTATTTCCGGGAATCGGCAAAACTACGCCGTTTACCTGCAGGGCGACTTCGCCGTCCTGACCAATCTGCACTTTAATGCGGGAGTGCGTTATGACCAGTACGATGATTTCGCCCCCGCGTTTAACCCGCGCCTGGCCCTGATCTACAACCCCGTCGGCCAGACGGTCTTTAAGGCGATTTACGGCACCGCCTTCCGTGCGCCCAATTTTTTTGAGGTGACCTACTCGGCCCCGCCACCACTCAGGCCCGAAACCATCACGACCTATGAACTGGACTATGAGCAGGGCATCGGCAACCACCTGCGCTCCTCCGTGGCTGGTTTCTATAATCAGATCGATAACCTCATCTCCCTTGGGAGCCAAGGTTACCAAAACCTGAGCGGGGCTGAAGCCAAAGGCGTGGAGCTAGGCCTGGACGCCTTCTGGTCCAGCGGCGTGCGCGGCCGGGCCAGCTACACGTTTCAGGAGACCCGCGACACTGCGACCGGCGAGGTGCTGACCGATTCGCCCCGGCATCTGGGCAAGCTGAACCTGAGTGTGCCCCTGTGGAAAGACAAGGTCTTCGCGGGCCTGGAATTTCAATATGTCAGCAAGCGGACGACCACCCAGCTCGACCCCAACACCCTCACGGTTGAGCCGGGCGCTGACGCCGGCGGTTACGGCGTGGTCAATCTCACGCTGTTCAGCCAAAACCTGGTGAAGGGATTAGACATTTCGGCCAGTATTTATAACCTGCTGGATCGGAGTTACAGTGATCCCTCAACGCCCGACCATCTGCAGAATGTAATCCCACAAGACGGCCGGACCTTTCGTGTAAAGCTGACCTATCGATTCTGAGAACATGCGAACGCACCGAATCATGGACCGGAGGGCTCCCCGCCCGCGCTTCCGAGCAGGACGCCGTGCCCATTCCCGACTTCCATATCTCTCGTCACTGCTCCTCCTGCCCTTGCTCTTTCTGCTGCCGGCGGCCTGCCCGGCCGCCTGCCCGCTGCCCACGTTCACCACGCAGCCACAGAGTCAGACTCTCTGTTCTGGCGGAAGCGTGAGTTTCAGTGTCGCGGCTGTCAGCGCGGGCTGCACGGTTTCTTACCAGTGGTACGGCCCCCAGGGACTCATTTCCGGCGCGACCGGCTCGAGCTACAATATCAATCCTGTCAGTGCTGGCAACGCGGGAAACTACTACGCAGTGGCGAGTGTCATCGGCAGTTCGAGGCAGAGTTCAACCGCGACTCTTACGGTGAACGTGCCGCCGTTAATCATCATTCAGCCGCAAAGCATGGTCATTGGCATCGGCGCCACTGTCACCTTTAGTGTCTCCGCCACTGCCCTCCCCCCCCCGAGCTACCAATGGCTCTTTAACGGCATCAACTTAACCGATGGCGGCAACATTTACGGCTCCGCGACCAGCACCTTGACGATCACCAATGTCCAGCCACCCAACGGGGGAATGTACAATGTGGTCATGTCAAATACATGCGGTTCTGCCACCAGCGCGAACGCGATCCTGACCGTGTACCCCCCTTACACCTTCGCCACCCTCGCCGGGAGCACCGGCGCTGGCAGCGCGGACGGGACGGGAAGCGGCGCGGGGTTTTATCATCCTACCGGCGTGGCGGTGGACACCAACGGCAACGTCTATGTGGCGGACTACGCCAACCACACGATCCGGAAAATAACCCCGATGGGGGTGGTGACGACGCTGGCCGGATTGGCGGGTAGTTCTGGCACGAACGATGGCACGGGCAGCGCCGCGCGCTTCTACTTTCCTGCCGGCATGGCGGTGGACACCAACGGCAACGTCTATGTCGCGGACCAAGACAACCATACCATCCGGCAAGTGACGCCGGCGGGAGTGGTGACGACGCTGGCGGGCAGCGGGGGCGTCTCGGGCACGAACGACGGCACGGGCAGCGCCGCGCGGTTCAACTATCCTGCCGGCGTGGCGGTGGGCACCAGTGGCAACGTCTATGTCGCGGACCAATACAACGACACGATCCGCCAAGCGACGCCGGTGGGAACAAACTGGGTGGTGACGACGCTGGCCGGACTGGCGGGCAGTTCCGGCAGCGCGGACGGGACGGGGAGCGCCGCGCGGTTTGCCCGGCCTGCCGGCGTGGCAGTGGACACCAACGGCAACGTCTATGTGGCGGACTACCTCAACGACACGATCCGAAGAGTTGCGCCGGTGGGAACGAACTGGGTGGTGACGACCCTGGCCGGACTGGCCGGCAGTCTTGGCAGCGCGGACGGGACGGGGAGCGCCACGAGGTTTGCCCGGCCCGCCGGCGTGGCAACGGACATCAACGGCAACATCTATGTCGCGGACCAATACAACGACACGATCCGAAAGGTTGCGCCGGTGGGAACGAACTGGATGGTGACAACTTTGGCCGGACTGGCGGGCATTTATGGCAGCACGGACGGGACGGGGAGCGCCGCGCGGTTTTCTAATCCTTCCGGCACGGCGGTGGATGCCAATGGCAACGTCTATGTGGCGGACAGCGCCAACAACACTATCCGCAAGGGGGCACTGTCGGTTGGTCCGCCGGTCATCCTTTTGCAGCCGCAGAGCCAAACGGTGGCGGCGGGTTCGAACGTAGTCTTTGCGGTCGCCGCCACCGGCACCTCGCCCTTGGGCTACCAATGGCTCTTTAACGGCATCGACATCTCGACCGCCACTGCCTCCGCTTACACGATCACGAATGCGCAACCAATCCAAGCGGGCGATTACTTTGTCCTGATCAGTAACGCGGTCGGCATGGCCGCCAGCTCAGACGCCCTGCTGACGGTGAACACGAACGTGCTCCTGAGTTCCGCAGGTTTCACGACGAACGGCTTCCAATTTGTGCTGACCGGCCCGGTCGGCATTTACGTCATCCAGGTTGCGACGGACCTCGTGAATTGGCTTCCCTTGGCCACCAACAGCACCCCCACGGGGTTGTGGGACTATGCCGATCCCAGTGCCATCGGTGTCGGGCGTCGCTTTTACCGTGCGCAGTTGCAATGAAGCGTCCTGGAGAGAAAAAAGTCGCCGCGTCACCGGGGAGGTTCAGGCTCCTCAGACGGCTCCTGGTGACCGCAATCGCGGTCTGTGCCGTCGCCGGTTTTGCCGGCCTCGCATCGGCTCAAGGCGTCAAGTTGACGGATTCCCAGCGCAAGGCGCTCATGGTGTACAACTTTGCCAAGTACACCGAGTGGCCCAAATCAGCCTTCGCCGACGACACTGCGCCATTTGTGATTGGCGTTCTCGGCAAGGATCCGTTCGGCAAGGATATCGACATCATCAAAGGCAAGAGTATCAAGGGACGCACTCTGGTGGTGACATACTTTTCCACTGCCGAGGAAGTAACCGAGTGCCACCTCCTGTTCATCAGCTCGTCGGAAATGCAGAACCTGCCTCGGATACTTAAGCGGCTGGAGAACTCCAGCATCCTCACCGCCGCCGAGGCTCCGGGGTTTATTGATCGGGACGGCATCATTAATCTCGTGCCTGACCGAAAAGCCAATGGCACTGAAACCGTGGAGTTCGAGGTCAACCTGCTGGCGGCTGGAAAAGCCAACCTCAAGCTCGACACTCAACTGCTGAAACTGGCGAAAAGAACAATCAAGAGCTAACCGCAGTCCCAAAGCATCAACATGACCTCCTTTAGAAATCTCTCACTGAAGATCAAGATGACCTTGATCATTACCTTGACCAGTTGCGCTGCGTTGTTGCTGGCCTGCGCCGTTTTCGTCGCCTACGAGCTGCACAGCTTTCGGAGCAACCTGGTGCTTGAACTTACCACTCTGGCGGAAATCACCGGCAAGAATTGCGCCGCCGCGGTCAGCTTCGACCGGCCAGATGATGCGGAAAAAACTCTCGCCCACCTGGGCGGCGAGAGCCAAATCATTGCCGCCGGCATCTATAAAGATGGAAAGGTCTGGGCCAGGTTTCCCAAGACACTCAAAGACGCTGCGCTGCCCGCGGCCCCCTCCGCCGCCAGCCACCGTTTCGCCAACCAGACCTTGGAGCTCTTTCATCCCATTTATGATCCAGACAGTCGCGAGCCGCTCGGCAGCATTTACGTCCAGTCCAGTCTCACGCAGATGTACTCCCGGCTTCGCAATTATCTGGGCGTGGTGGCGGCGGTCATGCTGGTGGCGGCGGCGGTCTCCTTCTTCCTGTCCGCCCGACTGCAGCGCGTGATCTCGGGGCCGGTGCTCAAGCTCGCCGAGACCGCGCACGTCGTCTCCAGGGAAAAGGATTACTCCGTGCGCGCGCAGAAGCACGCTGACGACGAGGTGGGCGTGTTGATCGAATCGTTTAACGACATGCTGGCGCAGATTCAGAAGCGGGACGCTGAGCTGCAGGAAGCGCGACTGGCCGCCGAGCGCGCCAACCAGGCCAAGAGCAATTTCCTGTCCTTCATGAGCCATGAGCTGCGCACCCCGTTGACCACCATCATTGGCTTCAGCGAGATGCTGCTGGCCGAGGTGGAAACCGAAGGCCGCCCCGAATGGGTCGAGGACCTGCGCCGCGTGCACGACTCCGGCAGATACCTGCTGGAGCTGATCAACGACATTCTCGATATCTCCAAGATCGAGGCCGGCAAGATGGAAGTCCATCTCGAAACCTTCGGTATTCCCGGGCTGATCCGCGATCTCAAGGACCTCATGCGCCCGCTGGCAGAACCGAAGAAGAATCGCCTGGTCATCGAGTGTCCGGAAGACATCGGCGAAATGCACGCCGACCGGATCAAGGTGCGCCAGTGCCTGCTCAACCTGCTCAGCAACGCCTGTAAGTTCACCCATCAGGGCCTCATTACGCTCTCGGCCAGCCGCGTGGCCAAGAGCGGCGGGGATTGGCTGACCTTCCGGGTGAGCGACACAGGCATTGGGATGACGCCGGAACAACTGGGCAAGCTATTCCGCGCGTTCTCCCAGGCGGATGATTCGACCTCGCGCCGCTATGGCGGCACGGGGCTGGGGCTGGCGCTGACAAAAAGGTTCTGCCAGATGATGGGGGGCGACGTCAGCGTCGTCAGCGAGCCGGGGCAGGGTTCGACCTTCACCATCGAGCTGCCGGCGGTGGCGCCGAAACAGGCCGGAACACTCACCGTAACAGCCGCCGCCCCAATCGCCGTGCCTGCCGCCTCCAGCGGTTGCATCCTCGTGATCGATGACGACCCGGCCGTCCATCAGTTGCTGGCCAACGCTCTCGGCCCGCAAGGCTATACGCTGAAGTTCGCGTCCAGCGGCGCGGAGGGTTTGCGGCTGGCCAAGGAATTGCGTCCCGCGGTCATCACGCTCGACGTCATCATGCCCGAAATGGACGGCTGGGTCGTGTTGGCCCGCTTGAAAGACGACCCGGACCTGGCGGCCATTCCAGTGATCATGTTGACGGTGCGCGCCGATCAGGATTTTGGCTTCGCCATGGGCGTTGCGGATTACCTCCAGAAGCCGATTGATCGCGAGCGGCTCGTCTCGGTCCTGAAGAAGTATTATCGGCTGCACACGGCCAAAGAGGTCCTGGTGGTCGAAGACGACCCCCCCATGCGTGAATTGCTCTGCCGCATGTTGGACGACAAGGAGTGGACGGTCGCTCAGGCTGACAACGGATTGACCGCGTTGGAGAGCATCACTCACTGCCAGCCTTCTTTGATTGTCCTGGATCTCAAAATGCCGGTGATGGACGGTTTTGAGATGATTGCCGAACTGAACAAACACGTTGACTGGCGAAAGATCCCTGTGGTCGTGGTGAGCGGCAAGGAGCTCACGCCGGAAGACCGGCAGCGGCTGCAGGGTCACGTCCAGAAGATTCTCCAAAAGGGCGATTTCAGCCGCGAGGAGTTGCTGCGCGAAGTCCAGCAAACGGTCAAACTGTTCCTCACTGATCAAAGTCACGTGAGTGCTCAAACAGCGAAAGCCTAGAACCCGATTTGCGCTGCCAGAGAGAATTGTATGCCCAGAATCCTGTATATCGAAGACACTGAAAACAATCGCATCCTGGTGAAGCGGCGTTTGGAGAAGAGTGGCCACGAGGTATTGACCGCCGAAAATGCGGGTGAAGGGCTCGCCAGGGCACGCGCCGAAATGCCGGACCTCATCCTGATGGACATGGGAATGCCGGAAATCGATGGCTGGAGCGCCACCCGCCAGTTGAAAGCTGACCCTAAACTGAAATCCATCCCTGTCATTGCTGTGACCGCCCACGCCATGCAAGGGGACCGCCAAAAAGCGCTCGAAGCGGGCTGCGACGAATACGAAACCAAACCATTCGATTTTACCCGGTTGATCGAGAAAATCCAGGTCCTTCTAGCCTCGCGCCAGCCGCCGGCGGCAACATAACTTGAAGCTAATCCCTTCGCTCCCGCTCAATGAGATCCGATCTCCCCTCCCAGGACAATACCTCGACCCGACCGGTGATTGCGGATCCTGAATTCGGCCTGCGCGTGAGCAGGGCACGCCACGATTTGAACAATGCCATTGGCCAAATCCTGGGCTTCAGCGAGATGCTGTTGGAGGAGATTCAGGAACAGGGCCGCGGGAACCTTCGGCCGGAGCTGGAACTCATCCACCGGAACGCCGGCCAGATGATAGCGCAAACCGATGAAACCCTCCAGACCGCAAAGATCGAATCTGGCCGCGCCGATCCGTTGTCGCTCCAGCGCCAGCTCTGTGCCTTGGCCGCCCGCATCCTTGCCGCGCTGGAAATCCTGACGCGCAAAGCGCGCGCGCTCGAAGACGACGTGTTCAAAGAGGACCTCTCGCGGATAGGCGCTGCCACCCGCCATGCCCAGGAGTTGGCCTCCACTTCCCTCGGTCCCCTGCGTTCTCTGGCGGATAAAGCTCAGCCTCCTGCCCCTCTCGCCCGCTCGAGGATTGCGTCGCCTGACGACCCAGCGCGCATTCCCGCCCCGCCGCAAACCCGGCACGAGGGTTTCATTCTCATCGTGGACGACATGGAAGAGAACCGGGAGCTGCTTTCCCGCCGTCTTTCTCCCCTGGGGTACTCCGTGCAAATGGCGGATAGCGGCCCGCGCGCGCTCGAATCTGTGGCCGCGAAACCTCCCGATGTGATTCTACTGGACATTCTCATGCCTGGACTGGATGGCTTTGAAGTGCTCCGCCGTCTCAAAGCTGACCCCGCCACCCAGCACATCCCGGTCATCATGCTTTCCGCCCTGGACGACGAGCAGGGCATCGCCCGCTGCATTGAGATGGGAGCGGAGGACTACCTGGCCAAGCCGTTCAACCCCGTTTTTCTGCGCGCCCGCGTCGGCGCGTGCATGGAAAAGAAGCGCCTGCGGGACCGGGAAAAAGCGACTTATGAGAAGCTGTTGCGGAGCCAGAAAAAACTGGCCGGCGAATTGGCCGAGGCTGCCGCCTACGTGCGGTCACTGCTGCCGGCCTCGCTTTCAGGCGCGGTGCAGGCAGACTGGTGTTTCCAGCCCAGCGCCGAGCTCGGTGGCGATGCCTTCGGCTATCACTGGCTGGATCCGGATCACCTCGCGATCTACCTGCTGGATGTCTGCGGCCATGGCGTCGGCGCGGCCTTGCTCTCCGTTTCCGTGCTCAATGCCCTTCGCACCCAGACCTTGCCGGGCACCCATTTTAGCAAACCCGCCGAGGTGCTCGCCGCCCTGAACCGCACCTTCCACATGGAGTCGCAGAACAATCTGTTTTTCACGATGTGGTATGGAGTTTACCGTCCGTCGAACCGGGAATTAGCCTTTGCCAGCGGGGGCCATCCGCCCGCGCTTTTGCTTGTTACTGAGCGCGGCGCCAGGCAGCTTCCCGTTCCGCTGCGCACGGAGGGCCCGGTCGTGGGATGCCTGGAGGACGCGCGCTACTCTACCGCCGCGCAGGAAATCCCGTCCGGAGCGCGCCTGATGGTCTTTAGCGACGGAGTCTTCGAGATTCTCCAGGGCAGCGACCGGGCAGGGACCTGGAAGGAGTTCTTTGAGAGCTTCACTTTGCCGGAGGTGCAGAACCTGCGTCCCGACGAGCGGTTTTGCCGGGCGCTGCAACTCAGAGGCGCAGACTCACTGGAGGACGACTTCTCATTTGTCGAACTCCGGTTCGACTGACTCACGGAGCCGCGGCGGGCAGCCGTTTGATCATCCGCAATACGTTCCGATTCGCCCGCCGCTGATAGCGCACTTCGTCCATACAGCGCCGGATAAAGTGAATGCCCAAACCCCCGATCGGCTTTTCGTCGAGCGGCAGGGAAGTATCCACCTCGGGAGCTTGCGTGGGATCGAACGCCCGGCCGTCGTCCTCCACTTCAATGACAAGCTGCGTGGCGCTGGCCTCCAGGCGAACCCGGATCTCGTGCTCCCGCCGGTCGTCATAGGCGTAACTCATCACGTTGGTCAGGTGCTCCTCCAGGACGAGGTCGGCCGCCTGGAATGCCGCCTTCGGCAACTGATGAGCGCCGACGAAGCTCTCCAACGCAGCCAGCAGCCGCTGCTTCTCCTCCGGCCTGTTCTTGAGGATGATTTCCAAGACGGCGCTTCCCGGCAGGGATCGAGAACCCATCAGATTCTCTCGACTAACTGCTCGTAAAGACCAGCCATCTTCAACACTTCGGCCGCCTCCGGTGAGGGGCGGGTGACGAGAAGTTGTCCCTGCCGGTTTCGCATCGTCCGCCAATGCTGCATCAGGGCCCGCACCCCGGCGGAACACAGGAACGTCGCGCTGGTGAGATTGACGTATATCGTTTTGGGCTCTTTCTGGTTGTCCTTATTCTTATTAAAAAGGATCGCCAGGATTCCCTCATCCAGCCGGTTCGCCCCCTCTCCGTCAACTCGGCCCGAGACCAGCAATTCATACGAGTCCCCGGCTATATTCTTTTGGATTTCCATAGCTCTTGTGCCTTTGTGTGCCTTTAACACCCGAATTAAACGCCCTGGCAGCCCAGTGCGCAAGCGCATATTGCGCAGGTTGTTTTTCAGGATGTTTTTCAGGATTGACATTCCGTTACAGCGGGCTATGCTCGCCGCCAGCCAATATAAGGCAGGGGCAGCGAGGAATTGTCTGCTTCCTGCGGAGTTGTTAAAGTATTGATCAGCGAATCTGTTGCCTGAGGCGGCAGCGGGCGCTGCCCACCGGGCCACAGACTGTGCCTTGGGCTCAGTTGTATGAAAGCGGCGACAGCAACATCCGCTGCTGATGGGCGAGTGCTCCCGTCCAAACGCACCGCGCTCTCTTTAGCAAGCGCGCGGCCCCCTCGCAGTGCGGGTTCGCGCCGAGGATGCCGGCGCCGTTTTGGCCCTCGGGCAGTGTCAGCGGCTTCTCAAGCAACGGCTCGCCAAGCTCCGCCTGGACCTGTTCCCTGACCTTACGGGACTGCGTCTTTACGCCTGGTGGCACGAGCTGGTAGCCGATTCGCAGCCCGGTGGTTTCCCCAAGGCAAACTCTCCACTCTCCAGTGGCGGACTGCCTGCCCCACGCAACACGCAACACGCAACACGCAACACGCCTCACGTATTCTGTCCCCGCGCGCGCCAGCGCCCATCGGCCAAGCCTCCGGAAAGATGCAACGCCTGCCTGCGGAAACGCTGGCCGCAGGGGTGGAGCGGCCAAAGGGCGGAGAAACGCTTTGGCGGCCTCTGTGGTGCCAGCAACTTCTGCGCCGGGGTCAAGGTGCTTGACGGGCATCCGGTAACGCTCACGGTGCAACAGACCCCGCCGGCTTCCCGTGCCCGCCAGCGCGCCTTCATCCGGGCGGTGCGGTTGGCACGGCTCATCGTCCACGATCTGGAAGCCACCCTCAGAGCAGGGCAGGCGTCCCCCCTCTCCTGCCAATCCAAAGAACCCGGGGCAGGCGAGACGCCTGCCCTGCCTTTGAGCCACTGCCAGCAGATTGTTCAAAGGATGCTCGATTATATCCACGAACATTATTCCCGCCCCATGCAGCTTGGTGACGTGGCTGCCGCCCTGAACATGAACGCCGCCTACCTCTCCGACCTGTTTTCCTCCACAACCGGCGTGAGGTTCCACCACTGTCTCGAACAACTCCGCCTCGCCCGGGCCAAAGAACTCCTCCGCGACCCCCTCAAGCATGTTGGCGAAGTCGCCTTTGCCGTCGGCGTCGAGCCGACCGGACAATTCCTGCATCAGGTTCGCCGCGTCACGACCACCGCCGGCCTGTTCCGCCTCTGCGAGCAGTTCCTCGACCACGACCGCCCCATGCCCCTCGAACCGTTCTCGCTGCCGCTCAACGACACCGACGTAATGGCCGGCGAGCAGCATTGAGAGCTGGGGTGAGATCTCCGAACTGCCTTCACGCGTTGCGCCCTTGAACCAGACACGGTGAAGGCTGCATATGGGGTGAATACCCCATGGGGTGAATACCCCATAGACTGAACATTACAAGAATCGTAGTTTTCTGACAGTTTGACTCTTGAAACAACATAACAAAATAAACCTATGAAAGTTCGATACCAAAACTTGATGAACGAAACTTCCTCCCTTGAACCCTGCACGGGCCGCGCAACCCACGGGCCGGCCGCTCTTGGCCGCCGGCCTTGCCGCCCACGAGCCTTGCCGGTCGGCGTCGCTGGTGCCCGCGTGGCATCGAAAACTCAAATGCCCATCCTCCGGTTGGCAGCCACGATTGGGGCAGTGGTTTTGCTCGGTCTTGGCAACGGGGCCTCGGGGGCGCCCGTTAAAGTCGTGCTGAATTACGATAGCGGTGGCGCCGGCAGCTTTCTCAGTGCGATTGACACGGCCGCCACGTCGGACGGCTTGGCCGCCAATTATTTCAATGCCGACGTGGCCGCCATCGAAACGGGCATCCAAAACGAGTTGCAGAGGGTTTATAGCGGCTTCAACGTCACGTTTACGACGACGCCGGACGCGACGGCGCGGGTTGCGTCGTTCGGCAATCCCACGGATCCGAACAACTTCGGCGTGGCGAGTTTCAATTGGCGCAATGCGTTCCTGCCCGGCACCATCGCCCCGGCAAACGATGCCGCGGCCTACGCGGATATTTATCCGGCGAATTTCGGCCCTTCCTTGTCAGCGACTGCGACGTTGGCGCAGAACGAAACCAGCTTGGAGGTTGCGGTCGGCGATACGACCGCGCACGAGCTTGGGCACACCTTTGGTCTGGATCATCAGGACGCATACGGCGACCCAAAGATCACTCCGGCCAATTATGCCAACACCGCAGGGATTCAGAACACCCACATCATGGCCTCAGGGGCCACCGGACTATCAAATAATCGCTCGACTCCCCGGTCGTTTAGTCAGCTTGAAATAGCGAAACTGGCGCAGGCGAACAACCTGTATATTGCCGGGGGATGGACCCCAAATCTGATTGCGGATGCCGGCCCCAACCATACTCAGAAAACGACGGTAGGCGCCAACGCCGCCCAGGCGCTCACCCTCAATTATCTTCCCGTCGCCGGCGAAAGCGTGGTCACGGTGACAAGCGGAAGCATCGGCACGGGCAAGGATGATGTTTACAGCTTCACGGCCGCCGTCGGCGCGCCGATTACGGCGGACATCCTCGCCTACTCCACTACGGCCAACTCGGACGGCGATCCGAGCTCGACACCTTTCTTCAATACTCCGGCGAACACCACGCTGTCGCTCTGGGAAAACAATGGCGGCACTCCTGTTCTGATCGCTTCCTCTAATGACAAGGAATACAGCGGCAACACTTGGATAAGCGGTACTCAGACTGACAACGATCCCATGATTCTTAACCAACCGGCGCCCGCCACTGACACTTACTATCTCGACGTGTACGGCGTCTCAGCCGGCAACTACGAGATGTTCGTCAGCGTTCCTGAACCCACGGCGCTATCTCTTCTGGCGGCAGGTTTTGTGGCGATGCTGATTGGCCGTCGTTTACAGCGCCGCAGCCAAATCTGAAGGCAACAGTGGGTTGAGGCGCCGGCCCGGACGCTTTCGCACCCGGGCCACAGCTTGGCTGACTCGGCTGGCGGGTCCCATGTCCCCTCCCGGCTATCCAAGCCAGCCGCACAGACAAAGGGTCAAAGGCATTTTATCCCAAAGGGTGATTGAAACGGCTTCCGGGAACGGCTAGAAAGCCTTGCCGTGTGACCCTAAGCGGCCACACGGATTATGACTCGACGCAACTGCTCGCTCGTTCTCACGATTTCACTGGCACTCGCCGTCCCGGTGTTCGCGGGCCGGGGCGCCGGCCTCAAGGTGGAGGGTTTGAAGTGTGAATACCGCCTCAACCCGCTGGGACTCGACACGCCCCACCCGCGGCTGAGCTGGCTGTTGGAATCTCCGCAGCGCGGCCAGAGGCAGACAGCTTACCAGGTCCTCGCGGCAACCACGCTGGACCTGCTATCCAAAGGCAAAGGCGATTTGTGGGACAGCGGCAAAGTCTCCTCGGGCGAATCGGTCCAGGTGATGTATGGCGGCCAGCCGTTGCGTCCGGGCCAGCGGGTCTATTGGAAAGTCCGCGCCTGGGACCGCGAGGCCCGGCCCTCGGCTTACAGCCCGGCGGCCTGGTGGGAGATGGGGTTGTTGGGGCCGGCGGATTGGCGCGCGGCCTGGATCACTCGCCAGCGGACCGAGCCGCTCTCGGAGCCGAAGCTGTTCGAGGACGACCCGGGGCCCCTGTTCCGAAAGGAATTTCTGCTTGAAAAGAAGATCCGTCGCGCCCGGGCCTATGTGTGCGGGCTGGGTTATTACGAGCTGCGCTTGAACGGGCAGCGCGTCGGGGACCAATTGCTTGACCCGGGCTGGACCACCTGCTCGAAACGCGTGCTCTACTCCACTTATGATGTGACCGAACAATTGAAGCGGGGGCAGAACGCGCTCGGGGTGATGCTTGGCAACGGGTGGTTCAATCCGCTGCCTTTGCGCTTGTGGGGCCGTATCAATCCGCGCCAACACCTCACGACCGGGGAGCCGCGTGTGATCCTGCAGCTCGCGGTTGAATTCGCGGACGGCGCCTCGCAGACGATTATCACCGACGAAAGCTGGAAAGTGGGCGCTGGACCCGTCTTGCGCAACAACGTGTATCTGGGCGAAGTCTATGACGCTCGGAAAGAGCAGCGGGGGTGGGACCGGCCGGGGTTCGACGATTCGGGTTGGTCGCCGGCGGCCAGCGCGACCGAACCACTCGGTCCCCTGCGGGCGCAAAGCGCGCCGCCGATTCGGGTCACCCGGACCCTTAAGCCGGTCAAGCTCACGGAGCCAAAGCCGGGCGTCTGGATCTTCGACCTGGGGCAGAACTTCGCCGGCTGGGCACGGCTGCGGGTTCAGGGCCCCGCCGGCACACGCGTGAGGTTGCGCTATGGGGAACTGCTTTATCCGGACGGCACACTCAACGGAATGACCGCGGTCTGCGGCCAGATCAAACAGGGCGGCCCCAACTACCGCTACGACGGGATCGGCGCGCCGAAAACGGCCTGGCAGATGGAGGAATACTTCCTCAAGGGAGAGGGTGAAGAGGTCTATAGGCCGCGTTTCACCTTCCACGGCTTCCGCTACGTCGAGGTCACCGGCTTTCCGGGCAAGCCCACACTCAACGCGCTGGAAGGGCTGCGGCTCAATTCGGACGTGGCGCCCGCCGGCTCATTCGCCTGCTCGAACGAGCGGTTCAACCGGATTCAACAGATGGTGCTCTGGACGGAGCTGAGCAATTTGTTCAGTGTGGAATCCGACTGCCCCCACCGTGAGAAGTTCGGCTACGGCGGCGACATCGTCGCGGCGGGCGAGATGGCGATGTTCAACTTCGACATGGCGCGCTTCTATGGAAAGGCGGTGGAGGACCTGGCGGACGCGGTGCGCCCGAACGGCGGGTTCACGGAGACCGCGCCCTTTGTGGGCATCAGTGACGAGGGCCTGGGCGAGGAGTCCGGCCCGGTGGGCTGGGGCACGGCCCAGCCGTTCCTCCTGTGGCGGCTTTATCAGTATTACGGCGACCGGCGTTTGCTCGCAGAGAACTATGAGCTGACCAGGCGCTGGATCACGCTGCTGCAGTCGCGCGCGCAGGACGGCATCCTGGACAACGGGATCAGCGATCACGAGAGCCTCGTGCCGAAGCCGCGCGCCTTGACCGGCACGGCTTTCTACTATTTCAACGTAAAGCTGTTTTCCAACATCGCCCGGGCGCTGGGGAAAGGAGCCGAGGCGGCGCAAGCTGAGGCGCTGGCCGACACCATCAAGGCCGCCTTCAACCGGAGGTTTCTCCAACTGGGCACGGGCCGCTACGATACCGCCACGCAGGCCTGCCAGGCCTTCGCTCTCTACCTGGGCCTGGTGCCCCCTGAGGAAAAGGACCGCGCGCTCGAGGTTCTCGTGCGGGACATCGCGGACGCGCATGAGGGCCATTTGAGCACCGGCATTTTTGGGACCAAATTCATGCTGCACGCGCTGGCGGATTCGGGCCGCGCCGACGTGGCATTCAGGGTTGTCAACCAAAGCACGTTTCCAGGCTGGGGTTACATGCTGGAAAACGGCGCGACCACCCTGTGGGAGCATTGGGCGTTCAGCGACAACACCTACTCGCACAACCACCCGATGTTCGGCTCGGTCAGTGAATGGTTTTACAAGGTGCTGGCGGGTATCAATCCGGCGCCCGACGCCGTCGGCTTTGACAAAATCATCATCCGACCAGAGCCCGTCGGCGACCTGAAATGGGTCAAGGCCAGCTACGATTCGGTGCATGGCCAGGTCGTCAGTGATTGGGCCTGGGCAGCGGGGAACTTCAAACTGCGCGTGCGGGTGCCGGTGGGCGCAGAGGCCACGGTGTTCCTGCCGGCGAAAGAGGGAACGCCGGTCACGGAAAGCGGCCGGCCACTTGAGCGTGCCGCCGGGGCCCGCCTCCTGGGCATGGAGAACGGGAATGCGGTGGTCGCGGTTGGTTCGGGCGAATATGAATTCGAATCTCAGGCGAAATGAAAAGCATGCGTCTGAATTTGCACAGGGCGTGATATTGAATCTCAAGGAGTTTCGAGCCGGTAGAAGTGCTGGCTGTTGGTCTTTGACACGGTCACCTGATATAGAATGTTGGTGATAACGGGTATGTTCGTCACCGTCACCCAGTTGGTTGTAAGCAGGTTGGTGTTTTGTTGCAGGTTGAAACCGGCGGCATTCGTCAACCACGTGAGGAAAACCTGCTGGCCGGAAAGGCAGATGTTCAACACCGGGGGTGCGACGGCCACGGCGGATTGCAGAATGTAAATTCCACCGTAACTCACCATACCGACGAGCTGATTCCCGTTGGCCGACCAGTTGACCGATTGCCATTGTTGGAACGGCGTGGCAGAGGAAGCCCACACGGCTCCCGAGTTCGTCGAAATATACATCACGCCCCCGGCCGTCGCCGCGGCCAGCCGGGTGCCGTCCGCCGATGAACTGACGGAGGTCCAATGTTCCGCGGGGGTGTTATTAGTCATCCAGGTCGCGCCTGAGTTGGTTGAGGTGTAGATGGGCAGGCTGCCACCGTATGCATCTTGGGCTGGCGCAGCAATCAGCCTGGTCCCATCCGCTGACGAAGCGATCGCCGCCCAGTAAGCCTGCGGGGCAGGCATCAAATTCCAAGTGGCACCAGAATCTGGCGAAGTGTAAATCAGGCCGGGGGCGGGAAGACCGCTCTGGAGGGTGCTCCCAACGGTGGCCGCCAGCTTCTTTCCGTCCGCCGAAGAAGCAACCGAATTCCATGCGGCGTTCGGGGCGGAAACGGCTTGGGTCCAATTTGAACCAGAGTTGGTCGAGGTATAGATTCCTCCGCCTGCGGCCCCCACCACCACCAGCTTGGTTCCGTTGCTGGAAGACGCAACCGAAGACCATGCCTCCAACGGTAGATTGTTGGACGTCCAGGTGAGCCCCGAATCGGCCGAAGTGTAAACCCACGAGGATTCGGCCGCCACCAGCCTGGTTCCATCGGCCGATGAGGCGACGGAATACCAGGAGCCGATCGGTGCGCCCGTCAGCAGCCAAGTGGCACCGGAGTTTGTCGAGCGGTAAATCGGGCCGAAAACGTTAAAATTATTCGAGGTGCCGCCGACTGCGGCAATCAGTTTGCTCCCGTCGGCCGACGAAGCCACAAAGCCCCAGAAATTCGTGTCCGGCGCGCCAGCCAAAGTCCAGGGTGTCGAAACTGCATCAGTGTATATTCCCCCCGCGCTGCTCGTGGCGAAGTGCTTGCTCCCATCCGCAGAGGAGACCACTGCGGGCAAACCTATCGGCGGCGCTGTGGTAACCGTCCAATTGGTCCCAGCATTGGTCGAAGTGCAAATCACATCCGTGTAAGAATTGTATTCGGTTGGCTCTCCGAACGCGACAACCCTCGTGCCGTCGCTCGAGCAGGCCACAGACGCCCAATAATTGGAGGGTGCGCCGCTCGGAGACCACTTGGCGCCCGAATCCGTGGAAATGAAGATCGGCGTCGCACCGAACGCTGCGTCATCGGAGGCGACCGCGATCAGTTTCGTGCCGTCGGCTGACGCGGCCACGGAGACCCAGCTATAATCGGGGGCATTGGCCGGATTCCAGGTGATTCCTGAATCCGTCGAATAGTAAATCGGCCCGCCGGCATCGAAGTTTGTATCCTCGTTGGCGACAGCCACCAGCTTGGTCCCGTCCGCCGACGAGGCGATGGCCGACCAGAACCAACTGTTGCTCGGCGCGCCCGTCAAGGCCCATGTAGCGCCCGAATCGGCTGACCGGAAGATCGGGCTGCCGGCGGCATTCGGGTCCGAATTGGCGGCGACTACGAGCTTTGTGCCATCCGCCGAGCATGCGATCGCCTGCCACCAATCGTTTGGCGCGGGAACGCTTTGCCAGGTGCTTCCCCCATTGTCGGAGGCAAACATGAACTCGCCCGCCAGCACCAGCTCGTTGCCGTTGGTGGATGAAACCAACGGTCCTCCAAACGCAGAATGGGACCATGCCCAACTCGCGCCCGAATTTGTTGAAATGTAAACACCGTCGGAGCCGATTGGCCCCGACGCCACCAGCCGGGTTCCGTCCGCCGAACAGGCAATGGATTGCCAGCCTTGCATCGGCGCACCGGTCTGGGTCCAGATCTGGGCGGAAACGGGATGACTAACTGTGAACAAGCTGCAAAATGCAGCCAAGGCCAACAACTGGTTTTTCACATTCTGATCTGGTTTGTTGCAAGCAAAAATAGTGCTGAAAGGCCGGTCGCCTCGGAGCCTTCCGGCTTTTCCGGCATAGTTGCGCTGCTTCGACTCGTCGGTTTTGAACCTTTCACAACACCCATAAACTCACAAAGCTGGAAATCTGTCAATCTAAAGATCCTGCTTTTTGACTTATTCTTCTTCCGCACCCGGCGCATCGCCGAGAGGCAGGGGCTGGCGCATCTAATACGGTTTCCGGAGTTATTCACAACGGAGGGGGGCGAGCTCGACGAAGCTCGCAGCCCGAGGTTGTGAATAACTCGGCGGCGGCGCAAATTGTGCCGTCGGGACAATTGGCCGCGGCGGGGACACAGACTGGCGCATCTAACCCTACGAGGGTCCAAGCAAGAACTCTGACCCCGCCGGCGGCTTCCGGGCCAATCGCTGAGAGAACTTTGCCCCACGAGGGCCGTTGTATTAGATCGCGACCGCCCCGGAAACCCAGCCCAGCGTGCCGACGCTCTAACGCTATGAAACCGTGGAATGAACTGACGCACTTTGCGGCCCTGGATTGGGCCAACGATCACCACGACTTGGTCGTGGTGGATACCAAGGGTCAGATTGCCCTGGAACTGACCTTCCCTCACACCGCCGAAGGCTGGCAGCAAGCGCAGGAGGCGCTAGCCATCTGGCCTGGTCTGCCGGTCGCCATCGAAACCAGCGCCGGTCCGGCGGTCGATCAACTCCTGCAACGGGGTTTTGTTGTCTATCCGGTCATGCCCAAAGCCGCCGCGCGCTACCGTGAGCGCAAGCGTCCCAGCGGGAGCAAGGACGACCGCCACGACGCTTGGAGCCTGGCTGAGGCGTTACGCACCGACGGCCAGCACTGGCGCGCGCTCTCGCCCTTGGACCCGCTGACGGCCGAACTGCGCGCCCTGTGCCGCGACGAGATGGCCCTCATTGAGCAGCGCACCGCCCTGGTGAACCAACTGCTGGCCGCGCTCAAAGAATACTATCCGGCGGCCCTGCAAGCCTTCGAGGACTGGACGGCCCCGTACACGTGGGCCTTCGTGCTGGCCTTCCCGACGCCGGAGGCCCTGGCCCAAGCCGGCCAACGCAAATGGGTGAAATTCCTGCACACTCATAAACTCTGGCGTCCGCAGACGGCCCCCGAGCGGCTCAAGACCTTTGCGGAGGCCGGAGCCTTTAAGGGCAGTCCGGCGATCACGGCGGCCAAGAGCCTGCTGGTTCGAAGTTTGGCGCGGCTGCTCCAAACCCTGGAGCAGCAATTGGCGGCCTATCGGGCGCGCATTCAGGACCTCTTTGTCCAGCACCCCGACCACAATCTATTTGGCTCGCTGCCCGGCGCGGGCGCCAAGCTGGCGCCGCGACTCTTGGCCGAACTGGCCGGCTCCAACTGGGCCGAGGTCAATCAGGTCCAGGCCCGCGCCGGCACGGCCCCCGTCAACTATCAAAGCGGGAAGATCCAGCGGGCCAGAATCCGGCGGGCTTGTACGCTTCCCTTGCGAGCGACTTTGCATCTATGGGCCGATCTAAGCCGCCGCTATAGCAGTTGGGCCGCCGCCTACTACCAAGCCCACCGGGACAAAGGGCAAAGTCACGCCTGTGCCCTGCGCTGCTTGGCCCACCGCTGGCTGGAGATCGTCGCCGCGATGTGCCGCACCCACACCCCCTATGATGTGGAACATCACCTGCGAGAAATCCAAAAGCATGGTTCTTATGTGCTCCGGCTGCTACCGGCCCAGGCGACTACTCAAACCCTGTGAATAACTTCTATGAAATCCCTCTTTCCAACACAGAGAACTTCTTGCTGGTACCACCATCCTGAAAGGATGGAAATCCATTAGCCCAGGGTTGCGAGGCACGAGCTGCCCTGGGATAACGGGTCAAACGTCCCTGCCCTGAAAGGGTTGCCTCAGGGCCGCAGAGCTCGCTTGGTGGTGCCTGCCAGATGCGCCCGCAACGACCGAGCCCCGAACCTCTCCGCCTATCAACTATCAACTCCCCCTGCTATCAACTCTTCAAATTCCCCTTGCACTCCTTCCTCCCTCGGGCATATTATCACCAAATTGTGCCTCCGAGCACGCTGATCGGCCATTGTGCCTCCGAGCACGCTGATCGGCCTCTGGCCGCCCCCCCACGCGCGCTCGGTTTGTGCCCCGGCGGAGGCGGCGGATGCCCTTCAGCGAGTCTTCGGTAGCCCAATCACACAACCTTATGAAATATGTATGTGAACCGGGAAGGGTCTGGCTGCTCCCCCGCCGCCTCGGGCGGGTGAAGCAGGCGAACATCGTCCGTTACCCTTACCCTGGCCGCCCGCACATCTTCTATGCCCGCCGCTATGTCGTCCCCCACAACCCCCGCACCCCGGCCCAAGTCCTCATGCGCCAGCTCTTTGGCGCCCTCTCCCGCGACTGGCTCGCCCTCTTGACCCCACCCCAACGGGACGCCTGGACCGTCTTTGCCCGATACTATAACCGCCGCTGGGGCGCCGCCTGGATTGACTGTGCCCGCCAACTCAACCGCTGTTCGCCTCATATTTTGACCGCCTTTCACCGCCGCATCATCCGCCGGTGGCTGGTGGGCGGTCGCCCGCTCAGCGGGCAACAAGCCTACGTCAAGTTCAACAGCAGGGTGGGGCGGATTGGGCGGCCCAAGATCCTCTGGCCCCCGCCGCCGCCGGCGCCGTTTCGGCCCAACCCGGTGCAGGAAGTGCGGATGCGCTGGGACGCCGGGCGGTTGCGGCTGGAATTATTGCCTCAAAAGCCGACACTATGGCGGCTTTGGACCGGCAGCCAGGGGGGAGGCCACCCCCAGCAACAACGTCGTACCAACGTCGTACCAATATCATACCAATATCGTACCAATATCGCCCCACCGTCGC
>JBEKJO010000037.1:0-37922 GCA_050011195.1 Verrucomicrobiota bacterium
CCAATACCCAATCCCGTTCACGCTGGTGCCATTGACTGCCGTCGTCTCTCCGGGCCGCTCCGGGGGCAGCGGAAGGGGATTTGCCCTTGGCCATCCCTTGTCCCCCCTGTTGCTAATAGTGCGTTCCCAAAGTGGAAAGGGTATTATTGAAGGCGACCTGCCCCGCCGTGCGCGGGCGCTCGTCTTGGAATGGGCGGCACTGCATCGCGCCGAACTGCGGCAGGCCTGGGACCTGGCCAGCAGGAATCAAGCGCCTTCCAAAATTCAGCCGTTGGAGTAGAATAAAGACATGATTCGTATCATTTCCGCCGAACCGCTTCCGCAATGCCGGTTGAAGGTCGCTTTCAACAACGGCGTGAGCGGGATTTTCCCCGTTGAACCGGAACGGCGCGGCGGGGTGTTTCTGAAGTTGCTGGACGCGCGCGTGTTCAACGCCGTTACCGTCAACCCCGATTTCGGATGCGTGGAATGGCCCGGCGGCGTTGATCTTTGCCCGGATGCCATGCATCAGGCCATGACCGTTTCTGAATCGGAAGCCGAACTCCACTCGGCAGCGGCTTTGCGGGAAGAAAAGAAGAGTTCCTGGCCGGCGACGTGAGTGGGCAGATCACTCCGGAGACCTGTTTGCTATCGCCCCGCCCCCGGTCAGCCGCTCACTGCATAAACGCCCGATACAACCGGGCTGGCTGGCCGACCGCGCCAGAATCGAGGAAGAGATACGGGCTGGCCGGCAAATTGGACAGGGAGAGCAGATTGATCCAGTTGGTGCCCGCCAGATTGGCGCTGTACTGCACGACGAAGTTGGTGCTCAACATGCCATTCAAATCCAGCAGCGAGTAACCGGCCAAAATTGCAAGGCCATGGTCGGCGGGGTAATCACCGTCAGCAACGCCCACGAGCCCCTCTGCGAGGCCGCTGCCGCCGGACATGAGCTTCTGGAGGCTTCACCGGCTTCGCCCTGTCGAAAAAGGCAAGCTGATTCTCCTGCTGCTTGGCCCGCTTTCCGATTCCGTCCGAACCGCCCTCAAGTAGCCGCAGCGCCGCCAAATCCAAGTCAGTCAGGGTAGCCGACAGAATGTCAGATAAATTCTCAGCAGACCGGCCGGCGCAAGCCTCAACAAGGAACTGGCTAATGACGATCACACGCCGGTCATTGACTGAGAAGGCAAAACCACAAGACCCCAACCGCCGTGCCTTAACGGCAGCGCGCTCGACGGCCTGCTGAAACGCCACCTGGCAATCGCTTCTGCGCCGGTGGTCTGCCTCCCGTTTCCGGCAAACCAAGACGACATCTAATTGAATGGGCTCCTTGGCCTGCGATTTGGGAGCGGCGACAGACATTTCCGATTTGAGCGGATGAGCGTTGATAACCGCAAATCCCGCTCCCAATACCGCTTCCGCCAGTGACGTCCAGCCATCCGCTCTGGAATGGTGATAGGTGAAGGCGAGCAAACCGTCGTCGCACAGCACCCGGTGACACTCCCGAAACACTGCCCGCAGTTTACTGGAAAACTGCTCAGGGCTTGCGTCCTGCACCTCCTCCGCATGCCGCGTCGAGCTTCGCCGGTCCACAAATGGTGAAGGCCCAAGCTGCTGCCACGCGAAGAAGAAGTCAGCCAGTTCCGAGTAGTGCACGTTGTCGAAGAACGGCGGATCGGTTACAACTATGTCCACGCTCGCATCAGCCAAGCCCGTGGCCGCTGAACTTCCGCAGGAAAGATAGATGGCGCGCGGGACCGCCTTGTCCCGAGGAGGCCAGTCTGCCTCGACGCGCCCGCTGAACGGGGCGCTGCACCCGAACACTCGCTTGCCATTGGTCCCTCCATTGCCATGTCCGGTCGCCACTTCAAAAGGTGCCGCGCGATATTCAATGGCTCGTAGCAGCCGCGACTTGAACAAAGTCGAGAACGACCCGGAACTTTTCGACGTGCCCCACACGTTCCCCTCAATCGGAACTCGCTCTGGCTTCAGAATGTGGTGCGAGAACATGTGCCGGATCGCGCCCGTGCCTTCCCCTTTGTAGGACGCGAACATGTTGTTGAACTCCAGCACCCCGGAAAACACATTGAGCAGGGCGGCCCGCACCGCCTCAATTGGCAGCTCTAAAATTGCCTCGTGCAGCCAACCCAGTGCTAACAATTGGCGGTCGTTGAAGAACTGCCGCCATGACTTGTACGCATAGTTCAGCGCTTGTTTAGTATTGTAGCCCTGCTTCAGCTCTAACGTCGGCAGCGGCAGCCGGCTACTGGCCAGTTCTTTGGAGCACTGCGCGTAAGCCAGTTCGTCCTCCCGACTCACTGGCAGGTACATTTTGTCATCCGATCCGGTGAGCATAAGTTTAGCGAACATCCGGTGGACGGGAGGGTGCCCAAGGGCCTTGACTGTCTTTGCGATAGGAAACACATGCTGGCACTTCTGGCAGGTCGCCGAAGCGCCGCTGGCTGGCCCCGTGTGCAAATCGAATTCATGCCGGCAGTGGGGACAGCGGGCATGGACATCGTTCACGTTCGCCGTGAAAAGGCCCCCGCAGCCGGGGCAATAAACGCGCACGTCAGGCTTCCGGTCAGGATAAGCATTTCGCGCGAAGATGTAAGAGGGGAAAAGGTCCACGTCCGCAGAACAAGCCGGGCAGGGCACCACCTTCACCCAGAAGAAGTAAAGCGCGTCGCATTCATGTCCAGCGTGATCGCCAGTCCGGTAAAGTCTGCGAATGCGCTCGCCCACACCTCCAGAAAGCTGCCCGAAGGCGCCCAACAGCGCATCCCGATCCAGCGGCCCGAGCGCGACCCGCACCGACTCGCACGCAACTGGATTGATATCCCGGCCCAGCGCGGCAAAACCAAGCTTGTGTGCCTCGCCAATAGTAGTCCCGCTGCCCATGAACGGATCGAATGCTGTTAGCCCCGAAAAATCATGCTGCCGGTAGAACGCCTCTGCCAGACTCTCCATCTCGGACAAAGCCGAGCCGAGCAGAACGGCGCGGAACACAGACCCCAAGCGCTTTGCCCACCACTTGTGAATGTGATATACAGGCCGATAAACCTCCTTCCGCCAGCTCTTCGTCTCCGCCAACTCCGAAACGAACTCGAAAGGAAACGCGTCCGCTTCGATAAGGCGTCGAGGCCAACCCGCTCGACGCCCGTTCAATGCGGGCTTATTCATCGGCTTGCTCATCCTCAGTCTCTCCAGCGACCTTTGCAACAACCGGTCGCAGGGCCACGCCTTCACCGCGCGCGCCTTTTAAGCGGTACGCCCGGAATCTGTGCTCCTTTCCAGCAGAGGGATTGTCCACCAACTCGGGCGTAAGTGTGTTCGTGCGCAAGTTGAAAGTGTAACCCACAATAAGCCTTTCAGCTTCGCGGCGGACAAGCCGTCCAACCTCAACGAAACGGGCATCCACCACAGCCCCGGTAGGCACGATCAGCGTCTGATTATGAGCGGTCCCCGTCGTCAGCCCAAACGGCGTCGGGGCGACATACATCTTCCGGTCCCGAATCATAATGTCTCCGTAGCTCCCGAACCCCTTCACACTCTTGTTCTTGTGAACATAGGTGTGGTCCGCGTTCAAAAAAACGCCGTGGCAGACAACTAGATCCAGGACGGGATACGTGTCCCCGTCCGGCTCGGCTGGATAACGCCCGAAAACATAGTAAATCGTTCGCCCATTGTGGTTGCCCGACGGCACTTGACTGTTGCAGTCGTAGTTCGCCTCACGCCCCGGATAGCCAACCCCTTCACCTCGAAACCATCGGTCGTGGCGACCAGGCGGAAGTCCGGGTAGCTATTTCGCCCGCCGACCTCAAAGTTCAGGCCCGTTTCGGTCAGCCGCGCTTTGAACCAGTTCTGAAAGTGAAATTCCTTGTCCTGACGACTCTCGCGTCTAATCAATTTGCCCGCTCCAATCCCCTCCGCACACCGCACGAACACATCGAGGAAGGGCTGGCCGCTTTTGCGTTTATCCAGGTTTTGCATCGCCACCAGTGTTGTGCCCTTTTTCCATGAAATTCGCGAGCCTTTTTTACCAGCCTCCACCTTCCTAACGGGATTTGGATTGCTGGTGTCGTTCGGACCCCTTCCAGCCGGGTTCTGCTTCTAACCGGACAGGTTTGGGCCCGAGCCCGCCGGAAAGGGATGTCGGCGCTACGTGGTGCGTGATGCGTGACGGGTGTTGCGTGGTGCGCGGCGGTACAGAGGGGGTGGGTATATCAGGGCAAAGCTCAACCCTAAATATGCTCCCCGAGGACGGGCGGCGGCTGATAGCGCAGTTCGCTCTCCGGGGGCAAGGCGGCGGCTTCCCGGGCGAGCACGCGGTATTGGCGGATTTGGAAGGAGACCTCTTTGCCGTCCTCCAGGCCCTGATGGGCATACTCCTCCTTGGTCATGCGGGCGCGAATCGTCAGGCCGCTGGGCAGCTCCAGCTCGACCCGCAACAGCACTCCCAGGAAAAACGTGTGCCGCAACACGGCATGATAACGGTACCGCGTCAGGTCAGAGGAAATCTGCACGGCATAAGGACGGAACCCGATTCGGAGTTTCTCCCCCTCAGGATGGCCGGGCGCAGGAAACTCCAGTTCGCCGATGCGCGCCACTTCCCCGCGCACTTCCGGCTCCAGCACATTCATCGCCCCGATGAACCGCGCTACGAATTCGTTCGCCGGCTGCTCATAGACCTCGCGGGGCGTGCCGACCTGCTCGAGGACGCCGCCCGAGAAAATGACGATGCGGTTGGCCACCTCCAAGGCTTCTTCCTGATCGTGCGTGACGAAGACGGTGGTCACATTCAGATCGTGATGCAAGGTCACGAGCCACTCGCGCAGCTCCTGGCGTATCTTCGCATCCACCGAGCCGAACGGCTCGTCCAACAGCAGCACGCTCGGCGTGGGCGCCAGCGCGCGTGCGATGGCCACGCGCTGACGCTGCCCGCCGGACAACTGGTGCGGATAACGTTCTTCCAGGCCGTCCAGACCGAACAACTTGAGCAGTTCGGCAATGCGCGCCTGGAGCTCGGCCCGCTTCCATTTCTTGATCTTGAGGCCGAAGGCAATGTTCTTGAACACGGTCATGTTCTTGAACAAGGCATAATTCTGGAAGACAAAACCGATGTTGCGCCGCTGTACGGACAGATCGTTCACCCGCTGGCCCCGGATGAACACGTCCCCGGCGGTCGGCATCTCCAACCCGGCGATCATGCGCAGCACGGTCGTCTTGCCCCCGCCGCTCGGGCCGAGCAAGGCCATCAACTCGCCTTCCTTCACGGAAAACGTCACCTGGTTGACGACCGCAATATCGCCGAACTTCTTCGTGACGCCTTTCAGTTCGATGCTCATTGGGGAAGTTGATAGTTGGGGGAGTTGATAGTTGATGGACCGGAAGGCGTCTCAAGCCGCTTCCAATAGGGACTTCCGCAGGCCGCTGAGCATCCGGCCTTGCTCCTCGGCCGCGGCGTAAAGCACGCCGAAATCCGCCTCGGCGAGGAAACCCTGCCGGCGGGAAATGAACGACTGGGACACTACCTCAAATACCGAACCACCCGCTATCTCGATGAAACGCGCAAAGTCTGCTTTCGAGAACCGCGCGCTGCCTTCTGCGATGTTGGACGACACTGATACGGCGGCTCGCCGCATCTGGCTGGTCAGTCCAAAACGTTCCTCGTCAGGGAAAGCCCGCGTGACCCTGTAAACCAGGTCCGCGAACTCAATCGACTTCTTCCACACATCCAGCCGCTCAAAACCAAACATGAGTGTCCTTTCTGCTTCTTGTTACCATCAACTATCAACTCTAGTGGCTATCAACCGTTCCAAGCGAGTTTGTTTCCATTCCAGGAAGGTCTTGAGGCCTAGGGTAAACAAGGCGAGCGCCGCCAACAAGCTCGCCACCGCGAACGCCGCCGCGGCGGAGGCTTTGGTGGCTCCCTCATAGAGGGCCTGCACCCGCAGCGGCATGGTCTCGGTGTGGCCGATGATGTGTCCAGAGACCACGGACACCGCGCCAAACTCGCCCATCGCGCGCGCATTGCACAGGATGACGCCGTAAATCAACCCCCACTTCACTGACGGCAGTGTGACGTGCCAGAAGGTCTGCCAGCCGTTAGCCCCCAGCGTCAGGGCCGCCTGCTCCTGCTCGGTGCCGGTCGCCTGCATCACGGGGATCAGCTCGCGGGCGACGAACGGGAAGGTGATAAACACAGTCGCCAGCACAATGCCGGGCACGGCGAAAATGATCTTGAGGTTGTGCGCGTCGAGCCATTTGCCGAAGAAACCTTGCAAGCCGAACAACACCACCAACATCAGGCCAGCGACGACCGGCGAGACCGAGAACGGCAGATCAATCAGCGTGATGAGGATGGATTTGCCGCGAAACTGGAACTTGGCAATGGCCCACGCGGCCGCCAGGCCGAAGAGGACATTGAGCGGCACGCTGATGGCGGCCACGATGAGCGTGAGGCGGATCGCGGCCAGCGAATCCGGATCCGCCAGCGCCTTCCAGTAATACCCCCAGCCTTGCGCCAGGGCCTGGGCGAAGACGTTGGCCAGCGGCAGCAGCAGGAACACGAAGCAGAACCCCAGCGCGATAGCGATGAGCGTCCACTTCGTCACCGGCGATTCCTCCGTGCCCCGTTGCGAGGCCCGGTGCGCTGCGCTTCCAGGGTTTGTGACGATGACGGCCATAGGCTCAGGATGACGGTTGAAATCGGCTCGCCCATTGTTGGAGCAGGTTGATGGCCCCGAGCAGCAGGAACGAGAAGGCCAGCAGCACCACCGCCAGCGCAATCGCCGCTGTGTAATCATATTCTTCGAGGCGCAGGACGATGAGGTACGGCGCAATCTCCGTCTTGAACGGCAGGTTGCCGGAGATGAAGACGATGGAGCCGTATTCGCCGATCGCCCGGGCAAATGCCAGCGCCAGGCCGGTGAGCACCGCCGGCAGCAGGGAGGGCGCAATGATTTCCGCGAACGTGCGCCAACGGCCCGCCCCGAGTGTGGCCGCCGCTTCTTCCACTTCGCGTTCCAGGTTCTGCAACACCGGCTGGAGCGTGCGCACCACGAACGGCAGGCCCACGAAGGTCAGCGCGATCACCACTCCCAGCGGGGTGAACGCCCCTCGGATGCCGAGCGGCACCAGATACCGTCCCAGCCATCCGTTGGCGGCGAACAAGCTGGCTAGCGTCAAGCCGGCGACCGCCGTGGGCAGCGCGAAAGGAAAATCCACCACGGCGTCAACGAAACGGCGTCCGGGAAACTCATAACGCACCAGCACCCACGCCAGCAGTGTGCCGAAGACCGCGTTGGCCACGGCGGCAATCAAAGACGCCCCGAAGGTCAGCCGATACGCCGCCAGCGCGCGGTCCGTGGTCGCCAGACGCCAGAAGTCCGCCCACGACAGTTCGAGCGCGCGGATCAGCAGCCCGGCAAAAGGGACGAGGACAATCGCGCTCAAGTAAAAGAGCGTGAAGCCCATCGTCAGGCCGAAGCCGGGCAGCGCGTTAAATTGCTTTCGTGCCATGCGCCTTCAGCCCCTGCGCGAAAACAGCCGTTTCAACTGCTCCATGGTCGCCCCAACAATACCGCTGACCCGAATGCTAATCAATTCTCCCCTCCTACCGATTGGCCCGCTGGATTTGATCAAACACTCCTCCATCATTGAAGTGCGTCCGTTGCGCCTTCTGCCAGCCGCCGAAGACCTCATCAATGGTGAACAGGTTCACCTTCGGAAAGGTGTCAGCGTGCTTCTGCCCGACCGATGGGAGGCGCGGCCGAAAGTAATGTTTTGCTGCGGTTTCCTGGCCTTCGGGCGAATAGAGGTATTCGAGGTAGGCTTGCGCCACCGCGCGTGTCCCGCGCTGGTTCACCACCTTGTCCACCCACGTCACCGTCGGCTCGGCCAGAATGCTGAGCGAGGGGACCACCAGTTCGAATTCGCCCCGGACAGACTCCTTGAGTGCCAGCAGGGCTTCGTTTTCCCACGCGATCAATACGTCCCCGATGCCCCGCTGGACAAACGTCGTCATCGCTCCGCGCGCTCCCGTCTCCCAGGTCGGCACGTTCCGGCAGAGCCGCGCCATGAAATCCCGCGCTTTGCCTTCGTCGCCGCCGAACTTATTCAGCGCATATCCCCAGGCCGCCAGATAATTCCATCGCGCCCCGCCCGAAGTCTTGGGATTGGGTGTGATGACCGAAACCCCCGGCTTCACCAAATCGTCCCAGTCCTTGATCTGTTTGGGATTCCCTTTGCGCACGACCAACACGATCGTCGAGGTGTAGGGGGCGCTGTTGTTCGGCAGGCGCTTCTGCCAATCCTGCGGAATGAGCTGCCCCTTCTCCCAGAGCGCGTCCACGTCGTAAGCCAGTGCCAGCGTCACCACGTCCGCCTCCAGTCCGTCAATCACCGCCCGCGCCTGCTTGCCCGAACCGCCGTGCGACTGCCTGATTGTGACCTTGTCTCCGGTTCTCTCCTGCCAATGCCGGGCAAAGGCAGTGTTGTAATCCTGGTACAACTCCCGCGTCGGGTCGTAGGAGACGTTCAACAGCGTGACCTCTTTGCCCGCCGCCGCCCAGCCCAGCCAGATTCCGAGCGCGGCCAGAAGGATTCGAGTCGAACGGGGCCTCTTCATATCGCGCCAGCGCGTGAAGCGGGAATTCCGCTTCAAACGACATTTCGCCGATACCAATCCATCGCCAACTTCAGCCCCTCTTGAATGCCGTGGGTTGGCGTGTAGCCGAGCAACCGCCGCGCCTTGCTGATCTCCGCCAGCGAATGCCGCACGTCGCCGGGACGGAAATCCCGGTAAACCGGCTTCTGATCTGGCAGCGCCGCGCCCTTGGTCCGCAACGCGCCTTGGAGCATGACAAAAAGCTCATTGAGCGTCGTGCGTTCCCCGAGGGCGACGTTGTAAGCCTGGTTGACCGCTCCCGCATTCTGCGTCGTCGCCGCCAGCAAGTTGGCCTGCACCACGTTCGCCACGCAGCAGAAATCCCGGCTCGTCTCGCCGTCTCCGTTGATATAGACGGTTTCACGCGTCAGCAGCGCCGCAATCCATTTGGGAATCACCGCCGCGTAGGCTCCTTCGGGGTCCTGTCGGAGACCGAACACATTGAAATACCTCAGCCCGATGGACGGCAAACCGTACGCCAGGGCGAACGCGTCGGCATAGACTTCGTCGATCGCCTTCGTTGCGGCGTAGGGTGACAGCGGCTTGCCCACTTTCTCCTCCACTTTCGGCAGTCCCGGATCATCGCCATAAATCGCGCTGCTGGACGCATACACCAGGCGTTTGACCTTGGCATCCCGCGCCGCCACGAGCATATTCAGGAAACCCGTCACGTTGCTGCGATGGCACCCGAGGGGATCGGTCATCGAGAGCGGCACCGACCCCAGCGCCGCCTCATGCAACACGAAATCCACCCCCGCGCACGCCTCCCGGCACGCGGCTAAATCCCCGATATCCCCCTCCCTGAACCGGAACCTCCCCCATTGCTCCGGGTTGACTAGGGCCTTGACCTCCTCGAGGTTTTTCTTCTTCCCCGTCGAGAAATTGTCCAGGCCGGCCACCCGCTGGTTGAGTTGGAGCAGCGTTTCCAGCAAGTTCGAGCCGATGAACCCGGCCACGCCCGTAACCAGCCACGTCTTGGGCGCGGCCTTCAGTTCCTGTTGCAGTTGGTCGTAAGCGGACATTCTGCCCTTTCGCATCCCCTAGCATGCACCAACCTGCCCCCCGCCAAAAGAAGTTTCTGCTCGTACGCTGTAAGCCCTGCCCGATTGCTCATCCCCCGGCAGGTCAATCGCCCGTTCAGGAGGATTTATCCAGGGCTTTCTTGACTGCGGCGATGACTTTGCGCTGCACCGAAAGGGGGCTGCCGGCAATGCGCGCTCCGGCTGCCGCCGGATGACCGCCTCCGCCGAATAGCGCGGCGATGGCATTCACATTCACCTTCTCGCTCTTCGAGCGCAGGCTGATGCGAGTCAACTCCGGCTCCAATTCCTCGAACACGCAGGCGACCACTACCGGGGCAATGGCGCGGATGTGATCGATCAGGCCCTCGGAGTCGCTGCTGTCGGCGCCGGTGCGGGCGAAATCGGCTTTCTTGAGCCAGAAGTAGGCGATTTGATCCTGGTGCGTCAGGCGGAAGTGGCTGTAGATGTGCCGCAGCAGCCGGGCGCGCGAGAGCGGGTAAGACTGATAGACCTCGCTGCAGATCTTGGCAAGGTCGGCGCCGCGGCGCACGAGTTCGCCCGCGACGTGGTAGGTGCCGGGGCGGGTGCTCGGATATTGAAAGGAGCCGGTGTCGGTCGAGACGGCGGTGAACAGACTGTCCGCAATGCGTTTGGTGATCGGCCACTTGGCAGTTTTCAGCAGCCGAAAGATGAGTTCGCCCGTTGAAGGCTCGCGGGCGGAGACCCAGTTCAGGTCGGCGAAGCGGGTGTTGCTCTCGTGGTGGTCGATGTTGATAAGAAGCTTGCGGTTGGCAATGCACCGTCCGACCGAGCCGAGACGTTCGAAGGTGGCCGCGTCGGTTGCCACTACGCAGTCGAACCTAATGCCCTTCCGGGGCTTCTGAATGATCCCATCCCGGTCGAGGAACTCGTATTTCTCCGGGATGGGATCCTCGTTCCAGCAGGCGACTTTCTTGCCTTCGTTGCGGAGCGCGAGCGTGAGGCCCAGTTGTGACCCAACGCAATCCCCGTCCGGGCGGATGTGGCCGGCGACACAAATTGTCCGGCTCTCCCGGATGGCCTCGATAATGCGGTCAATGATTTTCGGATGCGGCTTCATGCGACGAAAATAACCTTGGCCAGGCTCACGCCGGACGGCGCGCTAAACGCAGTATGGCCCGCCTCATACGTTTATTCTTCCAAGTCCGCCGGCAGGGTCTTTTCCAGCTCGTCGATGATGCCGAGCACCCGATTGCCGCGGGCGATGGAATCATCCATCAGGAACCGGAGCGTGGGCGTGTATTTTAAGACGATCGCCCGCCCTACCAGACCCTGGATGCGTTTGCGATGGCGCACCAGGAGGAAAAAACCCCGTTTCTGCTGCTCCGCGTCGCCCAGAACGCTGATGAAAACGACCGCGGAATGCAAATCGCCGGCTACGTCCACGTCGGTTACCGTGATCAAGCCCGCCTCGCTGACTTGGAATTCACGCCGAATGACTTCGCCGATCACGCGCTTCAACAATTCGCGCACGCGTTGCAGTCGGAGGGAAGGCATAGCTGGTCTTAGGGTTGCATCGTTACATGGTAACAAGGGTTGCAATGGTTGCCTGGGGGCGGTCGAGGAAAAACCCAAGCCGCCCTGCAACGATGCAACCCATGTGACCTCGATTGTCAGAGCTTCTGCGCAATCTTCTCCATCATGTAGCACTCGATATTGTCGCCGATTTGGAACTCGGCGAAGCCCTCGATGCGAATGCCGCATTCCATGCCCGCGCGCACCTCGTTGACTTCGTCCTGGAAGCGGCGGAGCGACTGGGCGATGCCTTCATAAATGATTTCCTTGCGGCGCCGGATGCGGACCTTGCCTTTGACGATCCGGCCGCTGACGACCATGCAGCCGGCCACCGGGGCGCCTTTGGACAAGGCAAAGATCTTGCGGACCTCCGCGGCGCCGACCGTAATGTCCTTCAACAGCGGTTCGAGCAGACCGGCCATCGCTTCCTTAACCTCGTCAATCAACTCGTAGATAATGGCATAAAGCTTGATTTGCACGCCCTCGTGCTTGGCTTTGTCGGCCACACCGCTATCGACGCGCGTGTGAAAGCCCAGGATGACGGCATCCGAAGCGGAGGCCAGCGCCACATCGGACTCCGTGATCGTGCCGACGGCGCTGTGGATGACCTCGAGTGATACTTTCTCCGATTCGATCTTTTTGAGGGCGTCCACGATGGCCTCGACGGAGCCTTGGGCGTCGGCCTTGACCACCACCTTGAGCGCTTTATTGGTGGTCGAGGCGAGTTGGTCGAAAAGATTCTCCAACGTCACCTTGGCGCGGGTGGATTCCTGGCCCAGGGCTTTGGCTTCCTGGCCGCGCTGCTCCGCCAGGTCTCGCGCGGCCTTTTCATCCGCCACCACGCTGAATTCCAGGCCGGCTTCCGGCACGCCGTTCAGGCCGAGGACTTTCACCGCGACCGAAGGAGCGGCCTCCTTGAGGCGTTTGCCCTCTTCGCTGATCAGCGCCCGCACGCGGCCGTAGTATTGGCCGCAGAGGATCACGTCGCCGACGCGCAGCGTGCCTTTGCGCACCAGGACCGTGGCGGTGGGGCCGCCCGGCTCCAGGCCGGATTCAATCACATTCCCTTTGGCGCGCCGGTTCGGATTGGCTTTGAGCTCCAGCAGGTCGGCCTGGAGCAGGATCATTTCGATGAGCTTGTCCACGCCCTCTTTCGTCAGTGCGGAAACGTCCACGAAAATCGTATCGCCGCCCCAGTCGTCCGGCACCAGCCCCTTGTCCTGCAATTGCTGGCGGACCTTGAGGGGGTTGGCGTTGGGGTGGTCGATCTTGTTGACCGCCACCAGCACGGGCACCTTGGCCGCGCGGGCATGGCTGAGCGCCTCGAGGGTTTGGGGCATGACGCCGTCATTGGCGGCCACGACCAGCACGACCAGGTCCGTCACGTTCGCTCCCCGGGCCCGCATGGAGCTGAAGGCGGCGTGACCGGGGGTGTCGAGGAACGTGATCTGGGCCAGGTCATTTTTGCGCTCCGGGTGCGGGAAGGAAATGGTGTAGGCGCCGATGTGCTGGGTGATGCCGCCGGCTTCACCGGCAGCGACGTTGGACTTGCGGATCACATCGAGCAAAGTGGTCTTGCCGTGGTCAACGTGACCCATGATCGTCACGACCGGCGGGCGGGGGACCATGTCCTGGCTCTTGTCTTCCACGTCCAGCTCGACCGTTTTGACCGGAGTATGGACCAGTCCGCTGCCGCGTTCGCGTTTCTCGACCTCGAAACGGAAGCCGTATTTAGCGCAGATTCTTTGCGCCAGCTTTTCGTCGATGGCCTGGTTGACGCTCTTAAAAACGCCTGTCTCCATCAGGTCGGCGATGATCTTGAAAGGTTTCTGCTTGAGCTGCTCGGCCAGGTCGCGAACGACGATCGGCGGCTTGATTGAGATTACCTGGGCATCGGCAGGCAGTACGACCCTCGGCACGGCGCCTGCCGGTTCGGCGGATTTGGCCGCCGCCGCTGCTTTTTGCTGGGCGGAGACCCTGGCGCCCGGCATCGCGGGGCCGGCCGGTGCGGCGGTGCCACCGCGAACACTGCGGATATCGCCTCGCCGGGTGAAGTCGGTTTTTCGCTGGTCCGCAGGTCGTGCCGGTGGTTTGACACCGCCGGGCTTCTCCCCGGCTCTCCCGCCCGGTTTGGGCGGCAATTGGATGAATCCGACCTTATCTCCCACCTTAGGGCCAGGTGGCGGAGGAGGTGGCGGCGGGGGCAGTTCGATGACAGGCCCGGGCTTGAATTCCGGTTGCGGTTCGCTGATGACGCTGCTCGGGGTCGGCGGTGCCGTCTGCGCCACGGGCGCCGGAGGTTCGGTGGCGGGTGCTGCGGGCTCCGCCGGGGCGGCCTCCTGCTTCTGACGGGTTTCGACCTCGGGTGGCGGCGGCACCTCAGGGGTGACGATTGCCTGATCTGCCAGCGCCTTGTCCGCAGCCGGCGGCGGAGGAGGGGGCGGAGCGACGAGTTCCGGATGCTCCAGGAGAATCTGCTCTTCGAGGTATTCGGCAGTAATCTTATCCAGCGAACTGGAGGCGACCCGCGCGGCGGTAAAACCCAATGCTTTCGCCTTGGCCAGAACTTGTTTGTTGTCCAAGCCGAGCTTCTTTGAAATGTCGTATATCCGAACGGGCATATTTCTCTATCGCCGCGAGCCCTGCTTGCCATACAGCCTTCATGGGCTCGATCTTAACACACAAGAACTTCCAACGGCCGCGCGCTGATCAACCGGAGATGGGGGCCTCGCCGACTTTGAAAGTGCGCCGGGCCGCTTCGGCGCGCGCCGCTTCCATAATCGCCGCGGCTTGATCGCCAAGTTCCGGGATTCCCGCCAAGTCGCTTTCATCCGCCTGCAACAAATCTTCCAGCCGGGTCAGGCCATGATGCACCAGTACGTCGGCCTGCTCCCGCGAAATCCCGGCGATCGCCGCCAGCGATTCGACCGCCTCGGCCACCTTCTCTTCGAAACCTTTGGTCACCACTACTTCCGGCTCGATGTCCACCTGCCAGCCGGTTAGTTTCGAGGTGAGCCGCGCGTTTTGGCCCCGCTTGCCGATCGCCAGCGAAAGCTGGTCTTCGCTGACCGTAATCCTGACTCGTTTGCGGGCTTCATCAATCTCGAAGGCTTTCAGTTTGGCCGGGGCCAGCGCGTTGGTAATGAAGTTCTTGACGCTCGAGTCCCAGCGGATGATATCCACCTTCTCGTTATTGAGTTCCCGCACGATGTTCTTGACCCTTTGACCGCGCAAGCCGACGCAGGCGCCGACGGGATCCACCTTCTCGTCGCGGGTCCAGACCGCCAGCTTGGTCCGAAACCCAGGTTCGCGGGCGATCCCCTTGATTTCAATGGTGCCGTCGTTGATTTCCGACACTTCGAGTTGGAACAGCTTGATTACGAAGCGCGGGTCGGACCGGGACAAAATGATTTCCGGGCCATGCGGGCCTTCCTCGACGGCCTTGACGTAGCAACGAATCCGCTCGCCCACCTGGTATTCCTCGGTGGGCACGCGCTCGCGGTTGGGCAGCAGGGCCTCATATTTGCCCAGATCCACCAGAACGTCCGAACGGTCGAAGCGCCGGACCGTTCCGCTGATAATGTCACCGACCCGATCCTTGAATTCCGTGAAAATAAGCTGCTTCTCCGCGCGCCGGATGTGCTGCATCAGAGCCTGCTTGGCATATTGGGCGGCAATGCGGCCGAACCCCACGGGCGTCACCTCCACCTCGACCTCCTGGCCAAGCTGAGCTTCTGCCTCAATCCGCCGGGCATCGAACACGGAAATCTGATCGTGCTTGGAAATGACCTTTTCCGATACCACCAGTTTGGCAAAGGCCCGGATGTCGCCGGTTTTCTGGTCAATCACCACCCGCAATTCGCGCGCCGGTCCCACGGCCTTCTTGGCGGCGGACAACAACGCCTCTTGCACCGCGGCGGTCAGGACATCACGGTTGATGCCTTTCTCGCGTTCCCAGAATTCCAAGACTGCTAAAAAGTCGGCGTTCATATATCGTAAACGGCAGTTCCTCACGGGGAACAAAAAAGTCGGCAGATTAAGCTCTTCCGACTTTCGCACGCTGGCGAACCAGCAAATACCGTTCTATTCAAAAGATTAGGGGTTTAGCCAAAAACAGTCAAGCTCCGAATCGGGTGCCCGGGGAAGGGGCCAAAACACCCCCCTTTTTGCGAATTTGCGCCCATCTGCGCGAATTCTTTTGCAATGTGCCGTCGGCTCTTCCAAGCTGATGGCATGACGCAACCGCTTGCGCTTGTGCTATATGAGAAGTTGCTGCCGGGCAGCCAACTCGTCAACCGGCTTCAGGACCTGCATTATCGCGTCCAGGCGATTGCCGACGCGGAGAAGCTGGTGGAATGCGCGGAACAGGCCAAACCTATGCTGGTGCTGGCGGACTTGGAATCTGCGCGGAACAACGTCTGTGCGGCCCTGGCGCGGCTGAAGCAAAACGCAGACACCCAACACCTGCCGGTCATCGCCTTTTGCGGCGAAAACGCGGGCGAGCTGCAGGCTGCCGCGCAAGGGGCGGGCGTGACTTTGATTGTCAGCGAGGCGGCAATTCTGAACCAGTTGCCCCAGTGTCTGGATCAGGCGCTGCAAGTCGAGTAAAACGCCCAAAGCCCCCCGGAAAGGGCGGCGCGGCCCCGGAAAGGGACACCCGGAAAGGGACGCTTGACCGGCTTATTCAATAGCTTTATCCTTGGGTCAAATTTGAGGCGCATGCGGTTCCGGGAACGATGGTTGGTCACAGACTGAACTTTCAGTTTGTTGCGGTCACTCCTTCTGCCTGGCGCTCTCAAACGTTCGGGAGAGGAAAGCTATGGCCAGTGGCAAGATAAAATGGTTCGATAACAGGCATGGGTTTGGTTTTATCGTTCAGGATGCCGGCCCGGATGTCTTCGTGCATCACTCGGCGATTGTCGGGGTTGGATTCAAGACGCTGAATGAAGGCGAAGAGGTCAGTTTCGACGTCGTGTTAGGCGATAAAGGTCCCAGGGCCCAAAACGTCCAGCGCCTGCGCCCGCGCGCAGGCGTAACCCGTTCGCCCCTGTTTCCGCTGGCGTCACGCCTTTGAGCGAAAGGCTTTGGGATGGCTATCCGCTCAGGGGGCTGCTACTTTCGGCTATGGCCAAGTCCGCTGCCGAGCCGATGGCAAGTCTTTATGTCCATGTGCCCTTCTGCGTGCGCAAGTGCCTCTATTGTGCCTTCTACTCCGAGCCTTCCGGCGGTGGGCTGATCGACCGTTATCTCGACGCGCTCATCCGCGAGCTGGATTTGGTTGCGGCCGACTTGAGGCCGCGCACAATCTTCTTTGGCGGCGGCACCCCCTCGCTCCTGAGCCTGCGGCAATGGGAGCGAATCTTTCGCGCGATGGAGCGGCTCCGCCTGTCCGGGGTCACCGAGTGGACCGTGGAATGCAACCCGGCTACCATCTCGCTCGAGAAGGCGAAACTGCTCCGATCCTGCGGCGTGAACCGTATCTCCCTGGGCGTGCAATCTTTCAATGAGATGTTGCTGGACCGCCTCGGGCGCGTTCACACTTCCCGGATGGCCTTCGAATCGTATGACATTCTGCGGCAAGCGGGCTTTGACAATCTGAACCTCGACCTGATGTTCGCCATCCCCGGCCAAACCCTCGAAGTCTGGCGCCAAACTCTGGCCGAGGCGGTCGCCCTGAGCAGCGAACACCTATCCACCTACGAAGTGATCTACGAAGAAGATACGCCCCTCTACGAACAACTCCAGGCTGGCAAGGTCGCTGCCGATGAAGATCTGGCCTGCGCCATGTACGACGAACTGGTCGAGCGCGCCACGAAGGCCGGCTTCCAACAATACGAAGTCGCCAACTTCGCCCGTGACAGCACTATCAACTCTCAACCCTCCACTATCGACCACCCCTCCCGCGTCTGCCTCCACAACGTCAATTACTGGCGGGGAGGCGGTTTTTACGGGCTGGGCCCAAGCGCAACCACCTATGTCCGGGGCGTGCGCACAAAGAATTCGTCCAACACGCAACTCTACTGCGAGCAACTTGAGCAGGGCCGGCGCCCGGTCGAATCGCGCGAAGAACTGGCGCCGCTGGCTCGCGCAGGGGAGACCGCGGCCTTTGGCCTGCGGATGGTCGCAGGCTGGCCCTTTGAGCAGTTCCGCCAGGTGACGGGTTACGATTTGCGCCGCGAGTGGGCGGAGGACATGAACCAGTTGGTGCGGCAGGGCAGGGGGCGCATCCTGCCCGACCGCTTCCAGCTTACCCGGGAGGGTCTGCGCTTTGCCGATGCCGCCGCCCAGTTCTTCCTCCGCTGATGATTCAACACATGCCCAACATGGCCGTCATTGGAATCGACTTGGGCGGCACCAAGCTTGCCGGCGCGCTCTTCACCCGTAACGGGAACATTCTCCGCAAGAGCGTCGTTCCCTTGGAAAACCGGCAAGGCCGCGCGGTCGGGGAATTGATTCGGCGGGAACTCAAAGACCTTTTAGCCGCTGCCCGCGCCAAACGAGTTAACGTGCGCGCCATCGGGGTTTCCGTTCCGGGGATCAGTTTTTCCAGAACGGGCAAGGTCTGGGCGCCCAACATCCCCGGCTGGGAGGATTATCCGCTCCGCCGCGAAATCCTGGCCGCGCTCCCGGACAACCGTATTCGGGTCGTCATCGACAGCGACCGGGCCTGTTACATCCTCGGCGAAACGTGGCGCGGCGTCGCTAAAGGCTGCCGCAACGCTATCTTTCTCGCGGTAGGCACCGGCATTGGCGCAGGTATTCTGATTGACGGCCGTCTGCTGCGCGGCGTCCACGACATCGCCGGCGCCATCGGCTGGCTGGCTTTGGATCGTCCCTTCAGGCGCGAGTATGTCGGCTGCGGCTGTTTCGAATACCACGCCTCCGGCGCCGGCCTGGCCAAAGTTGCCAACGAGCTTCTCTCGCGGCGGCCCCCCAGCCGGACTCCCCATACTCCATCACTCCGCCACTCCACCACTCCGTCTTTCGTATCCGCGCGGGACGTTTTCTCCGCTTACGACTGCGGCAGCCCAGTTGCCAGGGAGGTCATCGCTCAGGCTGTTGAGTTCTGGGGCATGGCCGTCGCGAACCTCGTCAGCCTGTTCAACCCCGAGAAGATCATATTCGGCGGCGGTGTGTTTGGCCCGGCGGCCCAATTTCTCGGTGACATCTACGCCGAAGCCCAGAAATGGGCGCAGCCCATCAGCATCAAACAAGTGAAACTCCAGGCTTCCAAACTGGGCGGCGATGCCGGCCTCTGCGGCGCCGGCTGTTTGGCCTTGCAGGCGGCAAACGCACCTTCGTAGCTTGGCAAGCGCGTGGCTGGAGAAACCCGAAACCCGAGGGCCGAAAACATCGAGGAACCAACCGTTTGCCTTGTGCATGGCTTTCCTGACCTGCTATAAGTTCAGCCCGCATGTATCGACGCAACCTGGTCTTTGCCGCCGCCGGTCTCGGCATGTTCCTGTTCGGCATCGTGTTCCTGTCGCTCGGCTCGGTGAACAACATGCTCGCCGAACGGTTCCACCTCGATGACAACAGCATCGGCACCCTGACGGCGTTGCTGCCGTTCGGCATCCTCGCCGGCTCCCTGATCTTCGGTCCGATTGTGGACCGCTTCGGCTACAAGTGGATGCTGATCGTTTGCGCCTTGCTGGTGATGGCCGGCCTGGAAGGCATGGCCTTCGCCGGCAGCCGGGGCTTCATCCAATTCTTCGTTTTCCTGATTGGCTTTGGGGGCGGCGTCTTGAACGGCGCGACCAACGCCCTGGCCGCCGATGTCAGCGAAGGCGAGCGCGGCGCGAAGCTCAGTTTGCTGGGCGTCTTCTTCGGCCTCGGCGCGCTCGGCATGCCCGCCACGCTGGCGGCGTTGTCCAGACACTTTTCGCTGGCCGGCATCGTCGCCGGCATTGGCTGCTTTGTCCTCGTGCCCGTGCTCTATTTCCTCCTGATCACCTTTCCACCGCCCAAGCAGAAGGCGCAACCTGTCTCCGCGACCAGCGGCCTTGCGCTCCTCAAGCACCCCATCTTCCTTCTGGCCGGCCTCGCGCTCGCCATCCAAAGCGGCATGGAAGGCATGTCCAACGACTGGATGACTCGCTACTTTAAGAAAGTGACCCTCTCCGGCCAGCAGGCCGCCGAATGGAAGACCCTCCTCGGCCTGATGGCCGTGACTGGTGCCATGGTCCTCGCGCGCATTGTCCTCAGCGCGTTGCTCAAGCGGGTCAGGTCCCAAGTCGTCCTTTTTGCCAGTCTCGGGCTGACGGCCACCGGCGCCTTGCTGCTCATGTTTGCCACCAGTTATGGCGCGGCCCTGGCGGCGGCCCTGTTCATCGGCGCCGGCCTCGCCGCCGGCTTCCCCGTTGTCCTGAGCTATATTGGCGACCTTTATCCCGCCCAGTCCGGCACCGCCTTCAGCACCATCTTCTTCATCGCCCTCATCGGCAACATGACCATTAACAAGTCCTTCGGCCTCCTCGCCCAAAGCCAGGGCATCCGGCAATACACCAAAGTCATGCTCGGCTGCCTCGCCGCCTCGACGGTGCTCCTTTTCCTCGTTGTCAAACAACTCCGCGCCTCGCCCCCCAGACCCGCCGCCGAGGCAATCTCATCTGCCACTTCATTAACCTAATACCCAATCACCGATCACCAATCACCAATTACCAATCACTCCATCACTCCCTTCTCCCCCTATGAACACCGTCGCCCAGCAATGGCTCTCTAACACCCGCGCGGTCATGGACCGCATCGAGCAAAGCCAAATCTCCAACATCCGCCAAGCCGCCGAGGCCATGGCCGATACCATCCAGGCTGGCCGCTGGGTCCACACCTTCGGCTGCGGCCACGCCACCATTCCCATCGAAGAAATGTACCCGCGCATCGGCGGGTTCGTCGGGTTTCATCCGATGTGCGAATTGCCGCTGACCTTCTTCACCCGCATCGTCGGCGAAGGCGGCGTTCACCAGTTCGTATTCCTCGAACGCGTCGAAGGCTACGGCGTCCAGATCATGAAGGGCTACAACTTCGACCCGCGCGACATTATGTGGCTCTTCTCCCACTCCGGCATCAACAACGTCAACATTGATGTCGCCCTCGAAGCCAAACGGCTCGGCCTGAAAGTCATTGCCTACGGCTCAGCCGCCGCCGCCAAAGGCAAACAAACCCGCCACTCGTCCGGCAAAACCATCTTCGACATCGCCGATCTCCTCGTCGATACCTGCGCGCCAATTGGCGACGCCTGCGTGCCACTCAAGAACCACCGGGACAAAGTCGGCCCCGTCTCCACCATGGCGTTTGTCACCTGCGTCTGGATGACCGTCTGCACGGTCGCCGAGATTCTGGCCGACCGCGGCGTCAAGCTCTACATCCACCCCTCCCACAACGTCCCCGGCGACACCACCGCCAAACAGCGCCTCGACGAAGCCCTCGCCGAATACAAGCGCCGCATCGCCGGCGTGTAGCCCGCGCTGGCGGCCTGTCGGACTCTCCTTTTTTTGGGGGCAGCAGCTTGACTGAGGCGGGTCGGAATTGGCCATTTTTCCCCGCCGTTGCGCTTCAAATACGCCTGATTTTACTGGCTACTTAAGCATAATCTGCCACTACTCAACTATCCCTTTTTAACTCTTTTGGTGTCCGCTTCGGTTTCTGCCACATGCAGGTTGTTCAAGTTGGTTGTGCGATTATGAAATGAATAGTAACACACCGGCCCGCCCCCCACGGCAGAATTGTGAGGCGCCGAAATCAACAATCCGATCATAATATCAATAAATATAAGCATAAGATTAAGAAACAAAAATACTTGCTTTTATTTGTTGACTATTAAATTCAATTTGTTACTTTTTCACCATGAAACGGCTGCCAACATCTTGTCCGAGCTGCGACGGGCGACTCGCTGTCAAACGCCTTCGGTGTGAGAAATGTGCCACGGAAGTTGATGGCCTGTACCCGCTTCCCGCCTTAACCAGCCTCGGGCAGGAGGATCAGGAGTTTATCCTGGAGTTCATCAAAGCCAGCGGGAGCTTGAAGGAAATGGCCGGCATCTTGAACGTCAGTTATCCCACGGTCCGCAATCGCCTGGATGAGATCATCGAGAAACTCAAACAAAACCAAGCCAACTTAAAGGAGAAGAAATGAACCTGAATACCGAAAACAAGCCGATCACGCTATTGTTCAATCCATTTTTCTACGTGGCGGGCGGCAAGGCGCTCGGCCTCGGACTGATGGCCTTGCTTTTGGCGGGACTTTTGGGCGCGCTGGGCAACACCCACTTCGACGGCGTGCTGGACACCCATACGGGGGCGCATGTCCCGCTTTGGATCTTTCTTGTCGAAGGGGTTATTGACTGGCTCTGCATGGCGGCGGTGCTGCTGGCTTTGGGCATGGTGGCTTGCAAAACATCATTTCGGGCGCTCGACGTTTTAGGAACGCAAGCCCTGGCGCGATGGCCAACGGTGTTGGTGGGCTTGGTCATGCTGCCCGGCGCGGTTCGAAGATTTGCCGCTCAACTGGTCGAATTGGTTAGCAACCCGGGAGCCAGGCCCGCGATCAATTTCGCGGATGCCGCCGTGTGTTGTCTTGCCGTCATAGCAACGATCCTGTTCGTCTGCTGGATGGTCTATCTCATGTACAAATCATTCAGCGTCTCGTGCAACGTCAAAGGTGGCAAAGCGATTGGAACTTTCATTGCCGGCCTGATTGCGGCGGAAGTTCTGTCAAAGCTCTGCCTGGCATTGCTTCTGGCGCCCGCCTTGACTGGCACGGCGTTCGCGGCGCCTCCAGCATACGCGCACCAGGCCGTTGAATCGTCGCCTGCACAAACGGACACTGCGCCCGCTGGCCTGGCCGATGCCGGCGTGCAATTCGTGAACTTGTTGGTGAAAGAGGATTTCGCGGGAGCAGTCGCGCGGTTCGATTCGACAATGACAAAGGTTTTCCCGGAATCCCTGTTGCGTAAATGCTGGCAGGACCTCGTGCAAAAGGCCGGCCCGTTCAAGCAGCAACTTAAGGTGCGAGTAAAGGAACAGCAGGGCTACCACGCCGTGCTGGTGACCTGTCAATTCGAACATACCACGCTTGACCTCAAGGTGGTGTTCGATTCCAGCAGTCAAATTACCGGTTTGTGGTACGTTCCGAGTGATTCGGAGTAGAAACTGAAAGGAGCTACGAATATGCAGCCGGACGAAAAGAAACATTGGTTTCCGGCCAAACGATACGGCTGGGGTTGGCGGTTGCCGTGCCGGGGCGCGGCCTGCAAAATCGTCTTGCCAGCACCTGGCCGGTGCCGCGTTGAGGCCGTCCCGGCGAAAGGCGAACCCGAAGGAAACAGAAAATGAATGCGCCCAGTCTTTACCATGATACGAAGATCGTCTGTGATGACGAGAAGCTCACCATTTACCAATACTACTTTCCGTTCGGCGGGGCCAAGGAGATTCCCTACCGCGACATCAAGGGGATCGAAGTTTATACGATGGGCCTCTTGACCGGCAAGCTCAAGACGTGGGGCGGCACCTTCACGCTCTGGCTGAACCTGGATTTGAGGCGTCCTTGGAAGGACCAGGCTATCATTCTCAGGCTCGGACGCGTGGTCGCCCCGGTGATCACCCCTGACGATGTGCCGGCCGTGGTGAGGATTCTCGAGCAGAAGACCAGCCTCAAGGCAAGGACCAGGCCATCATTCTCAGGCTCGGACGCGTGGTCGCTCCGGTGATCACCCCTGACGATGTGCCGGCCGTGGTAAAGATTCTCGAGCAGAAGACCAGCCTCAAGGCGATCGAGAACAAACGGGGCTGTGGGGTCTCACGTGAACGCAGCCGTATCCGTAGGTGTTCCGAAAGTGTTCCGTAGGAGTCGCCCTTTTTTCGGCGGGTGCGGCTGTTCCGCTGGCTCGGAACCACCCCAGCGGGCCGGTCCAAGCCGCACCGCCATCCCGCTCCTCAACCGAGCCCCTTTAGAGACGCTCTACCCGGAAGAAAGGTTACACGGGCCGCGGGCTGCCGGGAGCCTGGATAACGAAGACCCGCTTTGTGAGGCGCTTTGTTTCTGCCGGCCTAATGGAGTTCAGGCGGCGCAAAATATGGTGAGGTTTTGCCAAAGCCGGGGAAGTCCCCCGCCCGGCGTCCCGGCACATTGCAGCGCGGCTGGATGAGGACTCGCAATCCATGGCGGGAGACGCGCGCGCAAAACAAACACTTGCCGCGAGGGCCGCGATGCCTTTAATGATTTAACGCTTGAGCAACATGAACAAAACCTACACGACAATTGACGGCAATGAAGCGGTGGCCTACGTGGCCTACCGGTGCAACGAAGTGATGGGGATTTATCCCATCACCCCCTCCTCAAACATGGGCGAATGGTGCGACCAATGGGCCTCAGAAGGGGTCAAGAACCTCTGGGGCACCATCCCCTCCGTGGTGGAGATGCAGAGCGAAGGCGGAGCCGCCGGCGCGGTGCACGGGGCGCTCCAGACCGGCGCGCTGACCTGCACGTTCACGGCCTCCCAGGGCCTGCTGCTCAAGGTGCCCAATATGCTGAAGATCGCAGGGGAACTCACGCCCACCGTCTTCCACATCTCCGCCCGCACGCTGGCCACGCACGCGCTGTCCATCTTCGGCGACCACAGCGATGTCATGCTGGCGCGCACGACGGGTTTTGCCATGCTCAGCTCGGCGAGCGTGCAGGAGGCGATGGATTTCGCCCTGATCGCCCAGGCCGCGACGCTCGAGAGCCGGATTCCGTTCCTGCACTTCTTCGACGGGTTCCGCACCTCCCATGAGGTGTCGAAGATCGAGCTGGTCACCGAGGACATCCTCCGTCAGATGATTAACGAGGAGTTCGTCATTGCGCATCGGCAGCGGGCGATGAACCCGGACCACCCGGTGCTCCGGGGCACCGCGCAAAACCCGGACGTGTTCTTCCAGGCGCGCGAGGCCTGCAATCCGTTCTACGCCAAGTGCGCCGGCATCACCGCCAAGGTGATGGACCAGTTTGCCGCCCTGACCGGCCGCCAATACAAGCCCTTCCAATACGTCGGCGACCCCAACGCTCAGCGCGTCGTGATCCTCATGGGCTCGGGGTGCGAGACGGCGGATGAAACGGTCGAGTACCTGAACCAGCGCGGGGCGAAAGTGGGCGTGCTGAAGGTACGGCTCTATCGGCCATTCAGCGTGCAGCGGTTCATCGAGGCGCTGCCGGCGAGCGTCAATGCCATCGCGGTGCTCGACCGGACGAAGGAATCCGGCGCGCTGGGCGAGCCGCTCTACCTGGACGTGGTGGCCGCCCTCACCGAGGGCCTCGCGGCGGGCTGGGGCAAGCTCAAGTCCATGCCGAAGGTCCTCGGCGGACGCTACGGGCTGTCCTCGAAGGAGTTTACGCCGGCGATGGTCAAGGCCGTGTTCGACGACCTGGTCGCCGCCAGCCCCAAGAACCACTTCTCCGTGGGCATCGACGATGACGTGACCCACAACAGCCTGGCCTGCGATGCCGAATTCTCCACCGAGTCCGACAAGGTCGTGCGCGCGCTGTTCTTCGGCCTCGGCTCGGACGGCACGGTCGGCGCCAATAAGAATTCGATCAAGATCATTGGCGAGAACACCGACAATTACGCCCAGGGCTACTTCGTCTATGATTCGAAGAAGGCGGGGGCGGTGACCATCTCCCACCTGCGGTTCGGGCCTAAGCCCATTCGCTCGACCTACCTGGTGAGCAAGGCCAATTTCGTCGCCTGCCACCAGCCGGTCTTCCTGGACCGCTACGATATGCTCAAACCGCTGGTGCCCGGCGGGACGTTCCTGCTCAACACGCACTACGACCCGAACGAAATCTGGGACCAGCTCCCCCGGTCTGCCCAGGACGCCTTGATCAAGAAGAAGATCAAGTTCTACGTGATTGATGCGATCAGCGTGGCCAAGGCCACCGGTATGGGCGCCCGCATCAACACGATCATGCAAACCTGCTTCTTCGCCCTGTCCGGCGTGCTGCCCCGCGAGGAAGCCATCGAGCAGATCAAATACACCATCAAGAAGACCTATGGCCGCAAGGGCGAGGAAGTCGTGCAGAAGAACATCGCGGCAGTGGACCAGACGCTCGCCAACCTCTTCGAGGTCAAGGTGCCCGTCCAGGTCACCAGCAACAAAGAGATTCCGGCCCCCTTCACCGCCGAGGCCCCCAGGGAAATCGCCGAGACCCTCGGCGTCATCTATGGCAACCGCGGCGACGAGTTGCCGGTCAGCGCTTTTCGCCCCGACGGCACCTTCCCGACCGGCACCGCCCGCTACGAGAAACGGAATCTGGCGCTGGAAATCCCGGTCTGGGACGAGAAGACCTGCATCCAGTGCGGCAAGTGCGTCGTCATCTGCCCGCACGCCTGCATCCGCATGAAGGCCTACGACGCGAAGCTTCTGCCAGGCGCGCCCGCCACCTTCAAGAGCACGGACGCCCGCGCGCCCGAGTGGAAGGGGTTGAAATGGACGCTGCAGGTGGCCGCGGAAGATTGCACCGGCTGCTGCCTCTGCGTCGAAGTCTGCCCGGCCAAGAACAAGACCGAGGTCAAGCTCAAGGCGATCAACATGCGCCCGCAGCCGCCGATCCGTTTCAGCGAGCGCGACAACTACCACTTCTTCCTCGCGCTGCCGGAGTTCGACCGCCGCAAGGTCAAGGTCGGCCAGCTCCGCCAACAGCAGGTGATGCAGCCCCTCTTCGAATACAGCGGCGCCTGCGCCGGTTGCGGCGAAACGCCTTACTTGAAGCTCCTCACGCAGCTTTTCGGCGACCGCATCGTCGCGGGCAACGCCACGGGCTGCTCCTCCATCTACGGCGGCAACCTGCCGACCACCCCCTATGCAAAAAACAAGGATGGCCGCGGCCCGACCTGGAACAACTCGCTGTTTGAGGACAATGCCGAGTTCGGCCTCGGGTTCCGCGTCTCCATTGATAAACAGAAGGAGTTCGCCTGTGAGCTGCTCCGCAAGCTCGCGCCGAAGCTCGGTGATGACTTGGTCAACGGCCTGATCACTGCCGGCCAGACCGACGAAGCCGGCATCTACGACCAGCGTGAACGCGTCGCCGCCCTCAAGCAGAAGCTCGCCGCCGACCGCAGCAGCGACGCGAGAATGCTGCTGGCCATCGCGGACAACCTCGTCCGCCGCAGCGTCTGGATCATCGGCGGCGACGGCTGGGCCTACGACATCGGTTACGGCGGCCTCGACCACGTCTTGGCCAGCGGCCGCGACGTCAACGTGCTCGTCCTGGACACCGAAGTGTATTCCAACACCGGCGGCCAGTGCTCGAAATCAACCCCGCGCGGCGCCGTGGCGAAGTTTGCGGCGGGCGGCAAGCCGTTGCGCAAAAAGGACTTGGGGCTGATCGCCATGGGCTACGGCTCGATTTACGTCGCCAGCGTGGCTATGGGCGCCAAGGACGAGCACACCCTCAAGGCGTTCCTCGAGGCCGAATCGTATCCGGGCCCGTCGCTCATCATCGCCTACAGCCATTGCATCGCCCACGGCATCGACCTGGACCGCGGGGCCGGCGCCCATCAGCAACGTCTGGCCGTCGAATCCGGTCAATGGCTGCTCTACCGCTACGACCCGCGTCGCGCGGACAAGGGCGAAAACCCGCTGCAATTGGATTCCGCGGCTGCCAAGTCGAAGGTGCAGGACTACCTGCTCTCGGAGAACCGGTTCAAGATGCTCACCAAGAGCAAACCGGAGGATGCCAAGAAGTTCTTTGCCGAGGCGCAGGTTGACGCCGACCGGCGGTGGGCCTACTACCACTACTTGGCCGGGCGCGATCTCAAGTCCGGCAATGGCGGCGCCGCCCAAGCCAAACCAGCCACCACTGTAGACCAGCAACCCTGACACGCATCACGTTTCACGTTTCACGTTTCACGCAGCACATTCCTAACGAAGCAACTCTGCAAAGAATATGGATCTCAAAACCACTTACCTCGGCCTGAAACTTCGCACCCCGCTCGTTCCCGCCGCTTCTCCGCTGTCGGAGGAAATTGACGGCATCAAACAGATGGAAGACGCCGGGGCGTCGGCCGTGGTGCTTTACTCCCTGTTCGAGGAGCAACTGCGCCAGGACCGCGCCGAGCTGGACCATCATCTCGAGCATGGCACCGAAAGTTTCGCGGAGGCGCTCACCTACTTCCCGGAGCCAAAAGAGTTTCGCCTCGGGCCGGAGGAGTATCTCAAGCATATCGCCCAGGCTAAGAAGGCCGTGCGCATCCCGGTCATCGCCAGCCTGAACGGGTCCTCGGTCGGCGGCTGGACCGAGTATGCCAAGGCCATTCAGCAGGCCGGGGCCGATGCCCTCGAGCTGAACGTCTATTACATCCCTACGAACGTGGACCTCAGCTCCGCCCAGATCGAGCAGACCTATCTCGATATTCTTAAGGCGGTCAAGTCCGTGGTCACCATCCCGGTCGCGGTGAAGCTCAGCCCGTTCTTCACCAACTTCGCCAACATGGCCAAACGCCTCGACCAGGCCGGCGCGAACGGGCTCGTCCTGTTCAACCGCTTCTATCAGCCGGACATCGACCTCGAGGCGCTCGAAGTGAAGCCCAACATCCTCTTGAGCACCCCGATGGCCATGCGCGTCCCGCTGCGCTGGATCGCGCTGCTTTACGGCAAAGTGCGCCCCAGCCTCGCCGCCACCAGCGGCGTCCACCGCGCCACGGACGTTCTCAAAATGCTCATGGCCGGGGCCGACATTACCATGCTGTGCTCCGCGCTCATCCGGCACGGCGTCCGGCAGATTGGCGTCATCGAGCGCGACCTCATCGCCTGGATGGAAGAGCACGAATACGAATCGGTCACTCAGCTTAAGGGCAGCCTCAGCCAGAAGAACTGCCCCGATCCGAGCGCTTTCGAGCGCGCCCAATACATGCGCGCCATTTCCCAGTACGCGGCCGCCAATTCCAAATAGCGCGCGGCGCGAGCTGCGTTTGCGGCGGGCGGGAAGACGGGGTTGGCAGAGAACCAAATTGAACCAGACACGTTTCCTTTGGCTCGGCGTTGCGAGCCTGTTGCTCTGTTCCGCCTGCCCGGCTGGCTTTGCCTCTGAGCGCTTGGGCGCAACCCCGTTCCCCAGGCGGCCATTCGTGCTGCTCAACGAAGACGAACTGGCCGCCCTGCGCAGTGACCTAGCGAAACCCGGTTGGAAAGCTGGTTTATATCACGCTGACCGGGGGTTCTCCGTCATGAGCTCCGGCCGCGGCGTCCAGGCCAATGCCAACCTGTGGCTGAAACGCCCGATCGAAATCCCCGCCCGGGGCGGCCACTTCCATCAGTTCTTCTGTGTGGATGGCGACCGGCTGGAGCTTCCCAAAGACCAGCGCTTTGTGCCCGGGCCATACCGGTGTCCGAAGTGCGGCAGGCAATACAGCGGGGAGAAATTCGAAAGCGCATTGCGCCGGATAGCGCATGGCTGGCTTTCGCAGGCGGCACTGGACTTGGCCCTGGTCGCCGCGCTCGAACACAAGCCCGAGTATGCTGCGAAAGCAGCCGAGATTCTCTCGAAATGCGCGACGGCATATCCGGGACCGCACACCGATGCCCTCACCGGTGGCATGATTTACCAATCGCTCGACGAAGCGATGTGGGTGATTCCTCTGGCGCAGGCATACGACCTGATTCACAACGATCTCCCACCGGAGCAGTGCGTGAAGATTGAGAGCTTCCTGCGAACGGTCGCACAGGGCCTGCAGCGTTGCGGCACCAAGGGCAATTGGGGGTCGTGGCATTTGTCGGCGGTCGGTGTGATCGGCTATGCCATTGAAGACCAAGAGCTAATCAACTGGGCGACGGAAAGATTCAAGCAGCAGGTCCGCGACCAGCTTGGCGATGACGGGCTCTGGCCGGAGTCAGTCCACACGTATCACTACTTTGCGCTGCTCGCATTCATGGACTTTGCCGAGGCGGCCTGGCACGCCGGAACTGACCTGTATCATTGGGAGGCGAAACCGGGCAAATCGCTGCTGCTGATGTTTTCCGCCCCGCTGCAATATGCGTATCCCGACTTGCGGCTCGCGGCGATTAACGACGGTTGGTTCCAGTCGTTTGTCCCGGCGGATTGTTACGAGCTGGCTTATCATCGCACGCAGGACCGGCGCTTTGCGTGGGTGCTGGCGAATGGCTACAAGCGCGGGGCCCTTCCGGCGGGCGTGGTGAATGCGGACCCGCGCGATTCCTTCCGCAATGGCCTTTACGCTTTCCTGTTCGGCGGAGATATTCCAACGAAAGTCACTCCCCCGCCCGCCACCTCGGTCAACTTCCCCGTGCTCGGCATCTGCATGTTGCGCTCTGCCAACGGCGCCATGATAAGCTTCGATTACGGCCCGTTCCTCGGCCACGGCCACCTCGATAAAATGGGCGTCACCCTCTTCGCCAACCGGAAGCTGTGGCTGGCCGACTACGGCACCCCCGGTTACGGCGCGTCCATCTTGCCCTGGTATCAATCCACGTTTGCCCACAACACCGTCGTCGTGGACGGCAAGAGCCAGAATCCGACCAAGGAAAACAGTGTCAAACTCTGGCTCGGCGGCGCAGACCTGGAGGCCGCAGCATCCGAAACCACCGAAGCCTATCCCGGTGTCGCGCACACGCGAACGGTGGTGCGCATCGGCGACTACTTCGTGGTAGCGGACCAACTCAAGAGCGAGGCGGAGCACACCTTTGATCTTTATCTGCATTCGGAGGGCAAGTTGTCGCTGGAGGGCGGGAAACTGGAGGCTCAGCCAATGACCGCGCCGGTTCCTTGGATCGAAAAGCTGTCGGCGCGGATGCCGGTGACAGCCGTCTCAGGTCGTTGGGCGGAGGGAGGAAGCGGGGTCGGGTTTTGGTTGGGCGGCACCAGTCCGGTGACACCGATAATCGGGCAATGTCCAGCCGAGACCGGATCGCGCAAAGTCCAACTGCTGATCGGCCGCCAGAGGGGCCGGGCGGCGGAATTCGTAGCGGTCTTGTGCCCCTGCCAAGGCAAACTCGACCTGGCCGTTGAACGCCAGGGGAACGAATTCCACATTCGCTATGGTGATTTGTTGGATGTGCTCACCTTGCCGTCGGACGGAACCCGCCCCGCCGTCGTGCGCCGGCAATTGGCGCAGCACCCATCCCGACAATAGAATGTTCCGCCCCCGGCACAGCGGCGAATTCTGATTCGTTGTGGGGCTTGATTATCCGGGGAGATGGCTTAGGGTGAGACAGTTACATGAGAAGGAGCACGCTATGCCAGTCAAGAAACTGAAGGAATTTCTCGATAAAGAGAAGATCAAGTACGTCTCTGTCATTCACTCGCCCGCCTACACGGCGCAAGAGGTGGCGGCCTCGGCGCATATCACCGGCAAGGAACTCGCCAAAACCGTGATCGTGCATCTCGACGGGGAAGCGGCCATGGCCGTTTTGCCCGCGAATCGCAAGATCATCCTGCAGGACCTCCGGGAAGTCACGGGAGCCGACCAGGTCAAATTCGTCCCGGAGGACGAATTCAAAAAGCAGTTTCCCGACTGCGAGACCGGCGCGATGCCGCCCTTCGGCAATCTCTACGGGATGGCGGTGTACGCGGCGGCGTCCCTGGCCGAGAATGAGCAGATCGCGTTCAACGCAGGCTCGCATACCGAGGTGATCAAACTGGCGTACAAAGACTTTGAGCGGCTCGTGCGGCCAAAAGTGGTAAGCTTTACCACCTGAGCAGTAGCTTTTGACGCAGTATTTATGGACAAAGCTGAGAAAACGCAGAGTGAAAAGGTTCTGGAGACGCGCGACCTCGTTATCGCCGGGATGGGCTGCGATAATTGCGTGCGGAAACTCGAGCGCGCGCTCCGTGCCAAAGATGGCGTGAGAGCGGTGCGTGTGGACGGCATCGCCGGCCGCGCGACGGTAACGTTCGACCGGACTAGAACCAGCATCCCCGAACTCCAGGAGGTTGTCGTCAAAAGCGGCTATCGCGCCGGCGCGGTGGAGCCGTAGTTAAATCGTCCGCCGGGTTGCAGCCCTCCAGCGCACCCTACAATTCGCGGATTCTCACATTCCGGAACCATACCTCGCTATTGTGATCCTGGAGCAAGAGGTGGCCCCTGACTTTGTTGCCGAATCCGGTCGTGTCCTTGAACTTGCTGGCCGCCACCGCTGCCTTGACCGCCTCGCTGCCGCACTCGTATTCGAGCACTTTCGTGCCGTTAAGCCAGTGCTCGACATGGTTGCCCTTGACGAGAATCCGTGAGGAATTGATCTCGCCCGGCGGCTTGACCTGCGTGTGGGCCGGCGCCAGCACGTCATAGAACGAAGCGGTGAGGTGATTGTCGCCCTTCTTCACGGCATCCGGTTCGCGCTCATCATCAACCATCTGGTATTCGTGCCCGAGGGCCGCCTTGCGCGTCTCCAGAATGAAGTATTTGACGCCGCTGTTGCCCGCGGGGGCCAGCTTCCATTCCCATTGCAACTCAAAGTCGTTGAACTCGGCATCCGTGATGATGTCGCCGCCGCCTCTGTCGCCACCGCCCTTGCCCAGGCAATGCAGCCAGCCGTCCTCGACGACCCAGCCCTTCTCAGGAAATGATTGCTTCTTAAACGTGCGCCAGCCCTGCGTGGTCTTGCCGTCAAAGAGCAACTTCCACCCGGCGGCCTTTTCTTTATCAGTGAGCTGATTGGCCGGAGCAGCCGAAAGCATCGAAGCGACCGCCGTCAACAACAACAGGTGCCAACCCGGTCCCGCCAAGCAAGAGATTTTCATAAAGCTAAGACTTATTTCTTCCGCTTGGCTGTCTTCTTAGGCGGAGATCTCTTGGCCTTCGCGGATGCCTTTGGAGCGGCTTTTGTATGTTTGGGTTTGACCGCCGCCCTGGCCCGGACAGGCTTGGATTTGGCCTTCGGCGCTGCCTTCTTCACGGCCCTCTTGACCGGCTTCCTGCCTGCCTTCGCCGCCTTCTTGCGTGCGGGTTTGGCGGCCTTCCTCCTTCTGACTTTGGCAGGCGGTGTTGCCGCTTGGGCGACCGGCCCCGCCTCTTCCCGCCAACCATGCGCGTCGCGGACAGCGATCATCGCCCGCAGAATTTCATTCCACGTTTCCGGCTTCGTCATCACCGCGTTGGGGAACATGCAGCCGTCCCAACAGATGTGGCGCAACGCCTTGGTCAGCCGGCCATCTTCCCCATGCAGCCAATAACCCGCGTGATGGGAAATCGTGAGTTTGCCATTCGGATCATTCGGCAGGCAATGGTGCCCCGTCTTATCGTGCGTGCCCGAGCCATGCACCGTCGCATCGTTTTGCGCGACGTGGAAATCAATGGTCCAGGGGCGGAGCGCCCCGGTGAGCGTCTTCATCGCCTCGTTCAAGCGGTGCGGGTCCGACCAATCCCAATCCGGCGGCAGGATGGCGTCTTCCGGCGCATTGTAGCCCAGGATGTAAAGGAGCGTGTGCGCCATATCGGCCTGGAAACCCAGCGTCTTGGGCCGGTTCACCCCTTGCAACAGTTCGACCATCTTCTTCCAGCTATGCATGCCGCCCCAGCAGATTTCTCCTTCCGCCGCCAGCCGCTCCCCGAAGTCCTCTGCGACGTCGCACGCTTCAGTGAAGGTCTGGACGATTCTTCTTTGATTGGCTTCCGCGTCCTTCGCCCAATCCACCACCGCGCACGCCGAATCAATGCGCACCACGCCGTCTGGCCGAACCCCCAGCTCGCGCAGCTTCCGGGCGATGCGGCAGGCCTTGCGCACTTGCCCCACAAACCGCTTGCGCTCCTCGTCGCTGCCCATCGCCGACCCACCCCCCGTCAGCGCCCACACGGGCGCGACCACCGAGCCGACCACAAAGCCCCGCGACCGGACCTTATCGGCCAGGCGCTTGAGGCCATCGTCGTCCATATCAATGCTGATGTGCGGGTCGAACAGGAACAGGTCCACGCCGTCGAACTTGATGCCATCCACTTCGGCTTGGGCCGTCAGTTCGAGCATGGTGTCCAGGTCAATGCAAGGTTCGGCGTCAGGACTGCCCTTGCCGACCAGGCCGGGCCACATCGCATTGTGAAGTTTCGGATAGTTGCTGTGACTATGTTGTGCGCTCATACAATTGTCCTTTCAGAAAGTGCGTCAAGACCTTGCAAGAGAACCTCCCCGCAGGCAACGCAAAAATGCGGCGGGTAGGGCGGACTCAAGAAACCGTAGCCGCCGACGGCAGTCGGCGCTGATTTCTGTGACTGAGGAACACTGCGCCGACTGCCGTCAGCGGCTACAATTTCGTGGATTCTTGAATCCGCCCTGGGTGGCGGCATTGCGTCACGGGGAGTTTGGCCGTAAACTTCAGGCGAATTGAGCAGTTCGATACATTCCGAAGATGCCGCCACCGGACAGCTTTGTCCCGCCTGCGGGCTTTGCTGCAACGGCGTCATCTTTGCCAATATCGCTTTGCGACCGGGCGACGATGCCGCCCGGCTGCGCTCGCTGGGCCTGCCCGTTTGCGCTCCGCGCTCCAAGCTGCGCCCTCCGCACTTGGCTCAGCCTTGCGCCGCGTTTGATGGGCGCGGCTGCCGCGTCTATGCCGACCGCCCCCAATACTGCCGCGAGTTCGAGTGCGTGCTGCTGAAAAGCGTCCAGGCCGGCCGCACCGAACCCGCCCCGGCCTTGCGCATCATCCGCACCGCGCGCGACCGGGCCGATAAAGTCCGCCGCCTCCTCTGCGCCCTCGGGGACACGGACGAACAGGTTCCTCTCAGCGCCCGCTTTCGCCGCACGGGCCAGCGGCTCAAGGAGCGCGATCTGGATGAAGAAACCGCTGATCTCTATGCCCAACTCACTCTCGCTGTCCACGACCTCAACCTGCTGCTGAGCGACGCCTTTTATCCCGGAAGCCCGCTTCACGAGCCGAAGACCGCCCCGGTGCGGACCGCCGCCGCCCTTATCTGCGCCGCCGTGATCTTATTCATCGCCCCGGGCCGCCTTCAGGCCGACCAGATCGACATGCAGAACGGCGACCATTACGTCGGCCACGTGCTCTCCGTCAACACGAACCTGGTTGTCCTCCAAAGCGACGTGCTGGGAACACTCCGTCTGCCCCGCGCCAAAGTGACGGCCATTACGCTCGATGCCGGCTCGGCCACCAACTCCTCTCGCCTGCCCTTGCCGGCGAACGGCCAGGTCCGCGCGCCATCCGCAATGCCGACGAATGCGGCCCCCAATCTCTCCCCGGCCCTCCGCCAACTCGGCTCGAGCACCAACCTCATCCAGCAAGTCCAGAAGCAGTTCCTTAGCGGCGCTGGCCCCGAGGCGAACGACAAGTTCAACGAGTTGCTCGGCGGTTTGATCAGCGGCAAGCTCACGGTGGACGACATCCGCGCCCAGGCCCAATCCGCCGCCGACCAATTGCGCGCGCTCAAACGCGAGGGCGGCGAGGAGGCCGGTTTTGCGGCGGACGCCTACCTGGCCATCCTCGACCATTTCCTCAAGGAAACCGCCCCCTCAGCTTCTGCGACCAATGCACCGGCCACTTCGCCCAAATCCACCCCTGCGCCCGCCCAGCCGGACGAGTGAATTGGCTGAAGTCCCGCCCCCGCCTCACGCGCAGCCGTTTCACCCACGCCTGCGCGCCCGCCAACGCGCCAACGCCTTCGCCCAACTATCTGCTTGACAAATCATCCGCACTCTGTATTATGTGCGCGGACAGTGGGGGGCGTTTCGCCCTTCGGCGGCTGCCCCGCGCCCAGGGACCGGACGGCTGAAAGGAAGGGCGGTAGGGCAAGCGTCGCCGCGAGCCGTGGCTGCCTGATCCGGGGGCAGGGCGGAGGAGAGAAGTGGAATGAGTGAAACATCCCTGAAACATCACTGGAACATCCCTGGAACGATAGTGGGGCTCCGGTGCCACGATAACCTTTCTTCCGCCCCTCCGCCGGCCCGCCGGCTCCCCCAAAGCCCTCCCTCCCCTCGAAAACAGACCTTTTCCGCCCCGTCTAGCCCGAACCGGCCCAACCTCCCCCGACCTTGCGCCTCCCGCCTCCAAGCCGCGCAAAAAGAATTTGCGGCGGGAGGGGAAAATCAACGCTCCGGATCAGCGACCCCGCGCCACCGACACCCGGCATGAAACAGAGACGCAATCGCGGGGTTCGCTGCATCCTGTTTTGTTAGGCCTTGTATTCCGGTGACAGTTGCAGGGAATTACAGACAGCATAGATAACCTCTATGGGTTCGGTCGTGGCAATGTTCTTTCGGAAAGGGGCAGTGACGCTCAAAATGGCATCGGCCTTTTCTGTGGCCTTAGCTTTCTTGAGCATCTTCGTCAGCATCTCCCGCTCTGAGTCCACGTCAAGAATCGCGAGGAGTTCATCAACACGCATCTGGCGGTAAAAGCCAAGAGCGGTCGCATAACGAGACCCGAGGCCGTAGCAGCAGGCAAGCAATGGAGCCCCCTGACGTTGGAGAAACAGCCTCATCTTGTCGTAGATCGCAGAATGGAACATCGGCGTAAGACAGGAATCACGGGGCATAAGATGGAAGCCCTGCTGCAGGAGTGAGTAGAACTGAATCCACGCCTCGTTTGGACGACCGGCTTCCTGCAAGAAAAGGGGTAACCTCAAATAAGTCTCCACTGGATAGCCAACATCGCCCTTGGAGATGACTCTGTATGCCTCAATCAGGTCGTTGATCGCCTTGTCCAAACGTCCCGCTTCACGATGAGCCGTGGCGGACTTCAGGAGCTTGCCGGGGTCTTTGCGGAAAAAGCCGAACATCGGACGGTCCTGGTCTAGCGCCTTGTTGGGAGCTCCGTCTAATTTGTATCTGGATTTCCACCTGTCCTGCCAGGTTTGAAACGCTTTGGGATGGCTGGCGTGACACGCTTATCGAGACCCATTGCCTTCATGTTTGCTTTCAGAAGGCCCGCAATCCTGTCTGCATCGAGCTTTTGACGCTGCGCATTCTTTTCTATGATGTCCTCATAGTGCTTGCAAAGCCTCGCTGTTTCCTCAGGGTTCGATTTCTTTAGTTTCGCTATTGTGTTGGCCTTTTCTTCGTCGTCCATGATCTTCCTATTGCTCGGATGCTTTCGGGTCTGTGTTCCACTGGCTGCGCATGGTTCTGATTATAGGCCCGGGCGCGGCTTCGGCGCAAGCAGAATAGTGATTGGTGATGGGCGGCTCGGTCGCGAGGCCCGCTAATCCGCCGCGACCGGGCGGCGGGCTTCCTTTTTGGCGGCGTGGTGGGATTTATCGGCGAGCATCCGCGCTTTGGCGCGGCGGCTGCGCCGGCGTTTCTGGCGGCGAATTTTCTCCCTGGCGGCGCGCTCGGCGGAGACGTAGCCCTTTTGCAGGGCTTCGACTTTGTCCAGCAACAGACGGCGGGCCAGGAAGCGGTTGAGTCCCTGCTGGCGGGTGGCTTGGCATTTGACCTGAAGACCGGTCGGACGGTGGAGCAGCATGACGCAGGTGGAGGTCTTGTTGACGTTCTGGCCGCCGTGCCCGCCGGAGCGGACAAAGGTTTCTTCGAGGTCGGCCTCGCGCACGCCGAGCGCGGCCATGCGCTGGGCGAGTTGGGCCTCTTTGTCCGGGCTGACAGGGAACGCGTTCATGGGGGCAGGATAGCGGGAAGGCGGAGGGATGGCAATGGGCGGCAGGCAGGGGGATGGATGGTGCGTGGTCAGGGCTGCCCTGAAATCCGAAGACCGAAACCCGAAACCCGAAGGAAATCCGAATTCCGAAGCCCGAATCCACAACTGACCCAGCGGCGGGCTGGCCCGTCGGCTCAAGTCATTTTCGGATTTCGGGCTTCGGCCTTCTTTCGGGTTTCGGGTTTCGGGTTTCGGATTTAGATTGGACCCTGCCAACTTTAGCGCAGCCCCTGAGCGCGTGTTGCGTGTTGCGTGGGGGGGCGGGCGGGCGCTAGTGTGGGGGCGTGAAATTGTTGTTCATCGCGGACATCGTAGGGCAACCGGGCCGGCGCGCGGTCAAGGAACTGGTCCCCCAATTGCGGCAGCAACATGGCCTGAGCCTGGTCGTGGCCAATGGCGAGAATTCCGCCGGCGGTTCGGGCATCACGGTGAATACGGCGCAGGAAATCTTCGCGGCGGGCGTGGACATCATCACCAGCGGCGATCATCTGTGGGACCAGAAGGAAGTCATGGGGTTGCTTGAAGGCGAGCGCCGGTTCGTGCGGCCATTGAACTATCCGCCCGGAACGCCAGGGCAGGGGAGCGCCCTCTTCCAGGCGCCCGGCCTGCCGCCGGTGGCGATCATCAACCTCCAGGGCCGCACGTTCATGGCGGCGCTGGAGAATCCCTTTCACGCCGCGCTGGCCGAAGTCGAGCGTCTGCGCGCGACCACCAAGGTGATCTTCGTTGATTTCCATGCGGAGGCGACGTCGGAGAAGGTGGCGCTGGCGCGGATGCTCGATGGCCGCGTGAGCGCCGTCGTGGGCACGCATACGCACGTGCAGACGGCGGACGAGCAAATCTTCCCCGGCGGCACGGCGTTTCTGTGCGATGCCGGCTTCACCGGTCCGCATGAGAGCGTGATCGGGCGCGAGATTGAGCCGATTATCCGGCGCTTTATGACGAATATGCCGCAGAAGTTTGAAGTGGCGAAGGGGCGGGTGCTGTTGCAGGGGGCGGTGGTGGAGATTGATGAGCAAACGGGGCGGGCGAAGGGCATTCAGCGGGTGTCCCAAGCCCTCTAATGAGTGGAAGCCCCCGCCCGTGAACCCGAGGCAAAGACGGACCCC
>JBEKJO010000038.1:0-37648 GCA_050011195.1 Verrucomicrobiota bacterium
CCCGACCCTCTCCCCTTCGGAAGGGGAGAGGGAGAACCATCGGTAACTCTCTGGCGAACCGGGGTTCATGGGCAGGGGAACATAGCGATTATTTCAGCAAACTGGTATGAGGCGCGCTACCTGACGGCAGGCGCGGTTATTTCAGAGGTGGAGGGGCTGGCCGGCGGGTCGGAGAGGGTGTTGGTTTTTGAGAGGGAACCAGGGGGCAGAGCGGGGGTTTGTGGGGTGGCGGCAGGGGCGGTGTCGGCGGCGGCCATCTCGTCGGAGAGGATGGTGATGGCGATGCGGCGGTTGCGGGCGCGGCCTTCGGGAGTCGCGTTGTCGGCTACAGGGCGAAATTCACCGTAACCCACCGCTCCCAGGCGGCGCGGGTCCACGCCGGCATTCTCAGTCAGGAAACGGACGGCAGCGGTGGCGCGGGCGGTGGAGAGTTCCCAGTTGCTGGGGAAACGGCCTCGGGCGGCGGGCTTGATGGGGACGTTGTCGGTGTGGCCGATGACATGGATTTTGAGGTTGGGATGTTGGGCCAGCACGGCCGCCACCTTGCGCAATACCGCCGCGCCAGCCGGCTTCAACTCGGCCTCACCGGAGTCGAACAGGATGCGGTCCAGGATATTGACCGTCAGCTTGCCCTGTAACTGAGAGATGGTGACATCCTTTGACTCGAGGGCGTTGCGCATCTCGTCCTCGAGGCTCTGGTGCGTGTGGACGACGATCTCTTTCTCTTTCTGGAGGTCTTCGATTCGGGCCTGGCTGTCGGCCAGTTTGCCTTTCAAGTCGGCGGCCTCGGCTTCCGCTTTGGTGGCCGCGGCTTGGGCCTCGGCCAGCTCGGCGCGGACCTTCTCCACCTCATGCTTCTTTTCCCAGGAGGTCAAGCCAAGCAAGGCCAGCAGCAGCGCGACGGTCAGCGCGCTCGCAATGATCCAAGTCTCTTTGGGCATAGACTGTCAGTTCTCTGCAGAATGCAGCCCGCCGGTGCCGGCGCGGAAGGCGATGTTGGTCCGCTCCGGGTTCTCCGGGAGGGGTTGCGCGCAGTTCCAGTAACAGACGCCACAGTGGATGCATTTCTCGCGGTCGAACGCCGGCAGGCCGCCCTGGCCGGGGGCAATGGCCTGGCCGGAACAAAGCTCGATACAGATTCTGGTGCCGCATCGCTCGCACAATTCGGGGTAGAGGAAGACGACATGGTCGGCGTAGCCGGGCGGCGCCTGCACCTTGCCGCCAAGCAGCAGCGCGTCCTGATGCGACACGAGCAACTGGCCGTCATAGGGTATCGCCGGCCAACCACAGCGCTGCATGAGGGCGCCGTGCAGGGACACCCCTTTAATGGCGCACTCCTTGCGCAAGTGCCGGATTTCCGCCTCGGGAATCCAGCCGCGGTAGTATTCTTCCAGCGTAGGGATGCGCTTGGAGGGCGGGACGGGGTCGCCGTTGAGCGTGAAGCGGCCATGGGTCAATCCTGCCAGGGCCATGCCCATCATTCCCCGCACCACACCCTTTTGAAAACCATCCCGTGACTTCTCGGCGACGCGTCCTTCCGCCTCCACCCAGCTTGCGCGGCGGCGCTTAAGGTAAGTTTCTTCGAGGTGTTGCCGGGTAAAGGGCTTTTTCGCCTTGAGCAGTTCGAGCACGCTTTCGGCCAGTTGAGCGCCGGTGGTCCAGGCTTCGTCCACGCCGGAGCCGGTGAGGACGTTGGTGGTGCCGGAGCCCTCGCCCACGCGGGCGTATCCATCACCGACCAGGTGCGGTTCGCCCCGGCGGCCCGATTCGCCAAGGGTCTTAGCGCCCCACGAGCGCAGCTTGCCGCCCTTGAGGTGGCGCCAGAGATATGGATGGAGCATCCAGTGCTGGAGGCAGCGATAAGCCGTGCGCACCGGACTGTCGAACCACGACGGCACGAAGATGCCCAGCGAGGCAACCCGGTCGGGATGCACGTAAAAGAAGCCGAAGATTTCCGGCTCTGGAAAGCCAAACGTGTGCAGGACAGTGCCGGGTTTGAGGGCGGTGTCGGCGGGCAAATCCACCACGAACTTCATGCCCACGGCCCAATCGCGCGCGTGGTGGCCTTCGGGCAGGCCGAACTGCGCGTCAAGCTGCTGGCCGATGGGGCCGACCGGGCCGTCCCCGACGACCGTGAGGGCCGCGTGGATGTCCATGCCCGGCAGGAAACCGTCGCCCGGCTGGCCTTGCTTATCGACTCCCTGGTCGAGCAAGCGCACGCCGATGACTTTGGGTCCCGAGGCAGGGCGCGTCACTCCGTGCGCGCCGCTTCCACATGCATCAGACCCCGGCGCGCACGGAGTGACGCGCCCTACCTGACTTGGTTCTCGTTCGCCGTGTTCGAACAGCACTTCGGCCACGGGCGTGCCAGGCCAGAGCTGGACCGTGCCGGTGCTTTGCACTTGTGCGCCGACCCATTGCAGGAACTGGCCCATCGAGAGCACCAGGCCGCCGGTCTTGTGGAGAGAGGGCGGCGACCAGGGCAATTCGACCGCCTCATGCTGGAAAGGCAGCAATCCCTGGAATGCCCGGATGCAGGCATCCGCCGCGCGCAGGGGCCAGGAGCGCCGGCTTACCCCTATCGGATCGAGCAGATAGACGACTTTCTCCTCCGTAACGGGGGCGGCCATAGGGATCTGGCTCGGGTCGAGATCGGGGAACGCCGCGCGCAGCCCGCGCGCGCTCGTCACTATGCCTGAGACTCCGAAGCCGAGGTCGTCGGCACGTTCGTAGCAGAGGACCTGCGGCGGCATGCCTGGCATGACCGCGCTCTCCACCGCGGGCGTGCCGTCCGGGTTGACGAGTTGCTTCGAGAGCGCGGTGAGGAATCCCGCCGTGGCCGGCCCGAACCCGACGCAGACGATGTCCGCGTCCAGGCGCTGGCGTTCAATTGGAGGCTGGGGTGGGTTTATCACTGATGGTGTTTCCAAGTATGGTTTTCCAGTCTTGGAGGTTCACGACGTTATCGGGCATAGAGCACCACGTCGTGGTGCTCAGCGGAACGCCGACCTTTGGAGCGGCCAAGTGCCTTGGCTCTATACAGCATATCCCGCCGCACATCTCGCCTGTGCTTCTTGAGCGGTTTCCGTTTGATGTTGCAAATCGCAACATCAAACCAACGAATTCTGCCTCTCCGCCGCTTGACCATAAGATGGCGGTGGTTTCTAGGCTGGATAGTCCAGCGCCTCAGGAATCATCACCTTCGTTAACGCCTCGGCGGCGCGGTCCTTGGCCAGCCGCGCGCCGGTCAGGCAGCCGTCCAGCCTGGCGCGGAGACGGACGAAGGCTTCGAGGCCGGTGAACTTCACGCACGGGCCGGCTTTGAGCGGGTGCGCTTCGTTCGCTTCGGTCACGTCGGCGCAGGCACGGGCGGAGCCCTCGATGCCGGGGATGATGCCTTCCAGCGATTCGAGTTCCTCCGCGGAGTAGCAAGCGTTGCAACTGGCCTCGTCCCATGCCGGGTGCCGGTTGTAACCGTGAACCAGTTCGGCGCAGATACGGCCGACTTCACCCGCCGCGCGGGCGCTTTGCACGTGGCAAAGGTCGGTGAAGAAGTTCACAAAGCCCGGCAGGCCGTCAGCCAGCGCGGGATTAACTGGGCCCTTCCCTTCGAGTTCAAGCAGGTCGAGAATAAACTGCCGCGCGGCCAGCAGCCAGCAAAGCGCGTCGGCCAGTGGGAAGGTCACGCTCTGGCGGCTTTTGTGATAAAGCCTGGCGCCGTCGGCGTCGGCGGCCGTCTGAAGGTGGTTGAGCGTCCAGAGCCAGAGTGTCATGGCGGTGGCCAAGGTGCAGGCGCCCGTGCCGGGACGGCGGGAGGCGATGCGGGCCAACTCCGCCACCCACTGCCGGTATTGCGCGAGGAACAGCTCGTTGGTCATGGTGAGCGAGAGCTGGAGACGCTGCACGGCTTCCGGTCCTTCGTAGGTCGCTTCGAGTTGGGCGTCCATCCACTTCTGGCCAAGAAAGCCCGGGCAATCCTCGGTCACGCCGTAGCCGCCCATGAGGCTGACGGCTTCGCGCATCATGTTGGCGCCGTGGCCGGTGTTCCAGAGCTTGCAGGCGGGGCAGAGCACGTTGGCCTGCGAATCGAGCAGCGCGAATTGAACCAGCGGGTTGGCCTTCAACGTCTCGAGCCGCTTCTGGTCGCGCGATTCCGCCGGCTGAGCGGAGAGCTTCAAAAGCTCCAGCGCCTCCGGCTGGGTCGCCGCCAGGGCCTTGAACGCGGCGCGACCGGCGAGGTTTCGCCCGGCAAAGATCTGGTCCTTCCGCCTTTCCAGCGGGTCAAGCTCGTCGAATAACCGCGCGGCCGCAAAACCCAGCGAGGCGCTCGCCTCGCCCGTGGCCCACACGTCCACCAACCGGTGGAGCACGTCCTGCTTCTGCTGAAGGCCCAACTCATAGCGCGGCGTGCCGGGCGCTCCTTCGCCACCACGGAACCGACGACGGGCATACATAATGACCGGCTCGATGGCCGAAAGCAGCTTGGCCGAGGTCATCAGCCCAACGGTGACGCGCGTGCGGCGGAAGACCGCTTCGATGATCTCACCGTGCGTATAGCGCGGGATAATCAGACCGTCCTTCACCGTGTAGCCGCCGATGATGCGGTTGGCCGGCAGGCGCACGTTTAGCACCGGGTCGCGCGTCGAGGAGAGCTGATGCACCAGCTTCCTAGTGGGCGCGCCGCGATCCCAGGTCCCGGGGTCGCCTTCTTCCAGGATGATCATACAGGTGCCTTTGAGACGCGGGTCGTCCGATTCGACGGCGGCGGTGACGACGTTGGCAAAGCCCATGTTCGTGATGAAGCGCCCCCGCTTTTCCACCTGGAGGACGGGTTCCTGCCCCTCGTTCCATTCCACGACACGGACCTTTCCCCCGAGCATCCCGGTCTCGACCCCCACGAAGGGGATGGGCTCGGTGAGCGCGAAGGCCGCGCGAACTTGCTGGCGGCTTTCCCCGGCTTTAGGTGGCGCGGCAAGAGGCAGGTAATGGTCGCGTTGCTCGGGCGTGCCCCGTTCATGGATGGGAGACAGACCAAGGTTCCCCGCGAGGCTGGACGTAGCTGCCCCCGCATCCACCCACGACAGCTCGAACGCGATCAGCGCGAGTGCCAGGTTCTTTGGCCCCTCGATGAAGCCGCCGTGCTGCGGGTCCAGGAAGGCGGCCGTGAGACCGCTCTCGTCGAACGCGGGCAGCAGGCTGGCCTTTTCCGGCGTCCATTCGTGGGAATTGCGCGCACCATGGGCGACCAGCCGGGCGACCGGCCCGCGCGCCACGGTTCGGGCGGCTTGGACGAGCATGGCAAGGTCATACCGGTCGGTGAAGCGCCACATGACTTGGCGAAGGTCGTCGCCAGGCAAGGTCTGGAGCATGGGCGCCGGTTTGAGGTCGGTGGCTGCGGCCATAAATGATTCTTTCGGTTGAACAGACTTAAATATTCAGCCTCACGCGCTTTCGCCGGGCGTATGCAGTGCGCGGCGCGCGAGGCCGGCAAGCTTTTAGGCAATCCGAGGCCGGGGCGCAAGATAAAGCGGGCCGGCGCGAGATGCGCTGAAGCGTTGGGAAACGGCAAAGGAATAGGAGACTTGCGGCCGGGGGGGCGTCGTGGAACCCGAGGCGACGGCTGGCGGCCAAGATCTATTTTCCCTCTATCCCCGACCCGGCGGAAGAATCTCCCGCCATCTCCCACTAAGCCAGCCAGCCGTTCGCCAAAGGGTTCCCTTCGCTTTTTGTGCACCCAGCACCAGGTTCACACCTGCCCACAACCTGCCATGGCACAAACAAGATACCCGACGACCAAGCGTCCAAATATCGGGGACATACATACCACGCGGGCGAAGGTTTGTCTGTCGGGGAAATCCCGCGACTTTTTGTAGGGCTTAGCCTTACAAGCTCGGCCAGGCTGCGGGGCAGCGGATCAGCGACCGTGGGTCCACGAGATGGCCCATTGCAGCAGTTCGCTGGAGTCCTCGAGCTTCAGTTTCTCCCTGATGCGGGCGCGGTAGGTCTCGACCGTTTTCACCGAGAGGTGCAGGCGTTCGGCAATTTCGCTGCTGTCCAGCCCGCTCCCGGTCAGGTCGAAGACCTGCAGCTCGCGGTCCGAGAGCCGTTCGGCGGGAGTCGCAGCGACGGCACCGGGACGGGCCGTCAACCGGCTGACGATATGAGTGGCGATTCCTTCCTTCAGGTAGATATTGCCGGCCAGGACACGTCGGACGGCCAGCAGGATCTTGCGCGTGGCCTCCTGTTTGGTGATATAGCCCAGCGCGCCGGCGCGGATGACCCGTTCAGCATAAAGCGATTCGTCGTGCATGGACACGACCAGCATCCGCACCTTGGGCCAGCGGGCGCGAATATCCTTGATCAACTCCAGGCCATCGGAGTTCTTGAGTGTCAGATCAACAATCACGAGGTCGGGCCGCTTTGTGCGAATCGCTGCAATGGCCTCATGGCGGTCTTCGGCTTCACCGCAGACGGTCAGGTCGGCTTCGCGATTGAGGATTTCGGCGAGGCGTTCGCGCACCAGGGGATGGTCATCGACCAGCAGGATGCGCCTGCGTTGCTGGGCAGTTCCGGCGGTCCGAGATTTGCGGCGCATAAAGAGGATTCTTTACCTGCGGGGACGGGGCACGCAACAGGAAACTACCGTGCCACCCCGCCGGCCGGGACCGAGGTGGAGCGTGCCCCCAATGGCGCGGGCGCGGTAATCCATTATGTGCAGACCCAGGCCGGTGGCTTTCTTCCGCTTGGCGGAGGAGAGGCCTACTCCATTGTCATGAACTCGCAACTCGAGCTGGCCCGCGCGGGCACGCAGTCGAATGGACACGGTCCGAGCCCGGCTGTGTTTGACGGCGTTGGTCACGGCTTCCTGGGCAATCCGGTAAAGGTGCGTGGCGACGGCGCTATTCTTCAGCGCCACCGGTCCCTTGCTTTCGAAACGGCATCGGATCTTGAAGCGGGCGCCGGTGGTTTTGGCCAATTCTTCCAGCCCCGGCGCCAGACCTTCCGTCTCCAGCCGGATGGGGAAGAGGCCGCGCGACAATTGGCGGGACTCGGTAATGGCTTGGTCCAGGAAATGGGCTATTCGGCGGGCGATCTTGGCCTCCGGCCGGCGTTGGGCGGAGAGCTCGCGTTGCAGGGTGTTAGCGTCGAAACCCAGACTGACCAGTTGCTGGCAAAGTCCGTCGTGAATGTCCTGGCCGATGCGGGCCTGCTCGCGGTCGCTGATTTCGAGGATTTGGCGCTCCAGGCGGTGGCGCTCTGTGATGTTGGTGGCCACGCCAATGTAGCCCGCGGGGTTTCCGTCCTGGTCGCGCGTTGGGGAATACCAGCAGTCAAACGTGACCGGCCCGACCTCGACGATGCCCTCGAATTCCTCGCCTTGCAACGCTCGGCGGGCGTTCTCGAGGATGGCGGGAACGTGGGCATAGGCTTCCATAACCGAACGCCCCACGTTTGCGCCCGGGATTGCTCCCAGGGCTTTGAGCGCCTGTCCGTCCTCGAATTGGATGAGGCCGTCGCGGTCAACGGCGAAAAGCAGCACCGGCGCGCCGGTGATGATGGCGCGAACGCGGGCCTCACTTTGACGCAAGGCTTCTTCGGCCCGCTTCCATTCGGTGATGTCCTGCTGCACGCTGACAAAATGGGGCTGGCCGCCCAAGTCGAGCGCGCGGATGCGCGCTTCGGACGTGAAGAGCGTGCCGTCTTTCCGCCGGCTCTGGTATTGCCCAAACCAGGCCCCGTCTCGCTCCACCGCGCGAGTGACTTCCGCGTTGAAGCGCGCTGTTTCGTCGGGCGACCAGGCGTTGAGGACAGCGACGTTTTGTCCAATCAGCTCGCCTGGCTCGTAACCGAACGAGGTCTCCAAAGTGGTGTTGGCGAACAAAATGGTCTGATCCGGGGTTATGAGCAGAGCTCCCTCCGCCATGTTCTGCACCACCAGCGACTGCAGCTTGAGCGCCTCCTCCGCCTGTTTCCGCTCGGTGATGTCTTCAAGCGCGCCGTCAATCCAGTCCACCTCGCCATTTGGGCCGCGATGGACCGTGGCATTGACCGAGCCATAAATGGCCGTGCCGTCCTTCTTCTTCAGACGAAGCTCGTAATTGACCACGGACCCCTGGCGCAGCAGTTCAGCCACAAGCAGCTTCCGTTCGCCGGGCTTCTGGTAAAGGTCCGCCACGCTGACTTTCTGGAATTCCTCCACCGAGTCGTAGCCGTGCATGCGGGCCAGCGCCGGGTTGGCCTGGAGAAAGCGTCCGGGCGGTCCTGGGGTGTTGCGATAAACCCCGACATTCAGGTTGTTCACCAGGGAACGGTAGTGCTCCTCGCTCTCGCGCAACGCCGCGTTCGCAGTCTCTAGTTCCGCCGTCCGCTCTTTTACCCGCGCCTCCAGCTTGTCACGCGCCTCGCGCAAGGCTTTCTCCGCCAGCTTGCGGTCGGTGATGTCGCGCACAATCGCCCATATCGCAATGGGCTGGCCGTGGGCGTCGCGGGTCAAAAACGCGCGAAGCTCGACGGGGAAGATCGCCCCATCCTTGCGTCGGTATTCCTTCTCATAGACCTCGGAGTAGCCGCGTCGGAGGACCTGCTCTGCCAGCACCCGCGCCTCGAAGGCATGCCATTTTTGCGGGGTAAGGTCAACGTAGGTCTTCTGGCGCAGTTCGTCCCCCGTGTAGCCGAGCAGCGCCCGAAAGGCCGGGTTGAACTCGGTGATTCGCCCGCTCATATCAATGCTGGCGAACGCATCCGTCATGCTCTCGTGCAGCCGGCGGTATTTCCCTTCGGACTCGCTCAGCGCCTCGATGGTTGCCCGCAGTTCCGCGGTGCGCTCCTGCACCCGAAGTTCGAGCTGGTCATGTGCCTCCTGCAGCGCCACGCGGGTCCGGATGCGTTCCAGGGCGCCGCCGCAGTAGTCCGCCAGGGCTTGCAGTGTTTGCAGATCTTCTCGCGTGTAGGCGTTTGGTGTGTAGCTCTGGATGGAGAGAATACCGATGGCTTGCCCTTCCTGGCGCAACGGGACGTACATCATCGAGGCTGAAAGGCGGGAAGTATCTCCGAATCTGATGGAGTCAGTCCTGTCCATGTCGGCTTGCGTGCGAAGTCTCAACTCCGCTCCTTCCCGCATAATCCGGCGCATTCTGGCCGTGGGCGCCGGCGATGGGAAGGCCGGGACGATTTCGCGCCGCTGTCCATCAATGACGTCGCAAAACAGCACGGGCTCGACTCGGCCTGACTCGGGTGAATCGAGGTCGAGGGTGGCGCTGTCCCATTTCCAGAGCAAGTCGGCGGTGGCATATACTGCCCGTGCCGCCTCCACTGGGCCTGTCGCCGCGGTGAGCTTCGGCCCCAGGGAGAGAAACGCTTCCTTGGTCAGCTCTGCCCGTTTGCGCTCCGTGATGTCCCGGACGAAGCCAAACACCCGCTGGCTGCTGCCGGCCAACCTGGATACGCAGATCTCAACGTGAATCTCCTCGCCGCCCTTCCGACGGTGACGGGTCTCGAATCGGTCCGCCCCGGCGGCCATAATGCTTGCCTTGTGCCGGACCACCTCCTCGGGGCTTTCTTTGGCCTCGAGATCGGCAACCCGCATTCGGAGCAGTTCTTCACGGTTGTAGCCGGTCAGGCGGCAATAGGCCTCGTTTACCTCGACGATTGCGCCTCCAGGGTCAGTGGCAAAATCGAGGGCAAAGAATCCGTCCATGGCCGTCGCCAGAATGGTGCGGTTGAGTTCCTCGCGCTGCTGGAGGGTCTGCTCGGCCCGGATGCGCTGGAGCGCGCCGCCGCAGAAGTCCGCCAGGGCCTGGAGCGTCCGCAAGTCTTCTTGGGTAAACGCATCCGGCGTGTAGCTCTGGATGGAGAGAACACCAACGGGTTGACCGTCCCGACGCAGCGGGACGGACATGAGCGAGGCTGAAAGGCGGGCAGCATCTCCGATTCTAAGGGAGTCAACCTTTTGCATGTCGGCTTCCTTGCGCAGTATCAACTCCGCTCCCTGCTGCATAATCCGACGCATTCTGGCTGTCGGGGCGCCGGGGAGCAGAACCGCGGGGACCTCGCGGCGCTGACCATCCATGATGTCGCAAAACAGCACGGGATCCATCCAATCTGACTCTTGGGAATAAACGTTAAGCGTGGCGGCATCCCATTTCCAGAGTTGGTCCGCACTGGCATAGATCGCTCGGGCCGCTTCGACGGGCGTTCGCGTGCCGCTCAGCTTCGCCCCCAGAGACAGAAAGACTTCCTTGATCAACTCCCCGCGCTTGCTCTGGGTGATGTCCCTGGCCACTACGAGGATGCCCTGGCGTCCGTCCGGCAGCGCCAGCGGCTTCTCGTTGAGCCGCATCAGGCACCGTTCGCCGTCCTTCCGAAGGTTCCACACCTCATGTTCCAGCGTTTGGCCGGCTCGCAGTGTGGCCAGGTGGGCTTCCACCTCGTGCCGGCCCTCCGGGGGCACGAAACACCGGACATTCTGCCGCAACAGCTCCTCGCGGGAGTATCCGAACGACTGACAAAGAGCCTGATTGGCGTCGAGGATGTTGCCGTTGGCGTCCTCCAGCAGGATGCCATCCGGGCTGAGTTCAAAGAGCGTTCGGTAGAGCGCCTCCTGCTTGGCCAGGGCCCATTCCACCTGCTTGCGCTCGGTGATGTCCAAGGCAAACATCGCCACACGAGTCACATTGCCCGCCGAATCGAGGACAGGGCTTTCAAAGTTCATGAAATGCCGGCCCCCGTGCGCATCCTCGAATCGCACCGGTTCCCGGCTGCGGATGACGCGGTCAAACATCGCTTTCCGGGTTTCCGCAACGCGGGCCGGAATGAGGCCAAACGCGTATTGGCCGGCGAGTTCGCCCTGTGGCAGGCCCAGGCTGTGGGCCAGCGCCCGGTTGGCGAGCAGGATCGTTCCTTCCCGGTCCAACAGCAAAGCTGGCTCCGGCACCGCATCGAGGAACACCCGCAAGGTTTCTTCACTCTGCCGCAGGGCTTGCTCCGCCCGCTTGCGTTGAGTGATGTCCTGCCCGACGACAACCAAACAGAAACGGCCGCCGACGCTCATGCCACTGGTCCGGGTCTCGACCTCGATCACGGTGCCGTCCTTCCGCCGCGCCACATATTCTCCCGCGGTGAAGCCGCGCGCCTTGACTTGTTCCAGGCTTCTTTCGAATGCCCGGCGGGACTGCTCGGGTGAGTCGCCCGACACCACGAGCATGGGTTTGCCCACCAACTCCCCACGCTCATAACCCAGCAGGGTATCCAGGGCGGGGTTAGTCAGAATGATGGCGCCATTTTCGTCAACCATCAACACGGCTTCCGCCATGCTCTCCAGCACCCGCGCCTGCCTCTGGAGCTGTTCCTGCGCGCGCAGCCGCACGGTCACATCCTGCTCCACGGCGACCATGAGCACTCGGCCCTGCAGTTCCAGCCGGCTGATGACCGCCTCGCACAAGATGAGCGCGCCGTCTTTGCGCCGGTTCTGGAACGTTCCCCGCCACGATCCCGTGGCCTGCAACGCCGCCAGCACCTCCTGCATGACCGCCGTGGCTTCGGCCTCGGGCAACGCGCTGAACACGCTGGTCGGCTGGCCGAGCACCTCGTTGCGTCCATAACCCCAAATCCGCTCGCCCGCCGGGTTCATCTGCACGATTACACCCTGTTCGTCGGTCACCACCACCCCCTCCGCCATGTTCTCCAGGATCGCCGCCTGCGTCTGGAGCGCCTCCCGCGTCCGCTTCCGCTCCGTGATGTCGTCGGCGATGCCGGCGATGCGATACACCTCGCCCCGGTCGTTGCGCACCGGGAACGCCCGGTCGCGAATCCACCGCACGGCCCCGTCCGGCCGGAGGATGCGGTATTCGACATCATAGCCGCCGCCCGCTTGCTGGGTTTGGGCGCGCCGGAATATCTCGTCACGATCGGCGGGGTGCACAGATGCCACCCACGACCTCGGTTCGCGATAAAGCTCCTCGCACTTCCGACCCCAGATGCGTTCGTAGCCGGGGCTGATGTAAATCATCTGGCTCTTGGGCACGTCCGTAAGCCAGAAAACCTCCGTGATGTTGTTGATGACCTGCTCGAAGCGCTCAAGGGCTTCCGCCAGGCGGGCGGAGGTTGCCTGGTGCTGTTCCGCCCCCGCTTTCCACTGACCCGTGCGCTCTTCCACAAGGTCGCTCAGGTGTCGGGTGAGCCGCGTCACCTCCGCCGTCAGCCAGCCGGCGACGCTGAACAACAGCAAGCGTGTCGAACTGTTCCAAAGGAAGATCCACAGGCCATGCGGGGCGCCGCGATCCAAACCCCACTGCATCGGCGCCATGATGAGGATGGCCAGGACTGAAAAGAACATTGCGTGCCATTTCCCCGCGCCCCATGCGACAAAAAGCACGACCAGCATGTAGAACAACACGAAACTCATCGGGCCTGGCGTGAAGCAGTCGATTACGCCGACCCCCGCCACACAGCACAGACCTATGGCGCTAATGGCAAGGGGCGACAGCCGCTGGAGCCTGGCAGCCAGCTTTCGTATCAAAACCTTCATAGGGTTTCAGGCTGCCAAAGCCGCGAGCAAAAGTGAAGCGCAATTCCACAATGCCGGCGCGGCGGTCACGGCGGAGGCGGTCCCGTCAGGGCCGAAACGCCACCCCGCGCCGCTTGCCTAGGCCGCCGTCCCGCCCTATTCTGCGCAGGTGATTGCTCTGATTGATTACGGCTCCGGCAACCTGCGCAGCGTCCACAAGGCGCTGCTCAAGGTCGGCGCGGAAGTGCGCATCGCGCGGCGGCCCGAAGAAATGGCCGATGCGCGCGCGGTGGTGCTGCCGGGCGTCGGCGCGTTCGACGATTGCATCCAGGCGCTCCAAAAACAGGCCCTGCTGACAGCCTCGCGCCAGTTCATTCAGTCGGGCCGGCCCTTTCTGGGCATCTGCGTCGGCTACCAGGCCCTGTTCGAGAAGAGCGAGGAGTTCAACAGTTGCGCGGCGGGACTGGGCATCTTTCAGGGCAAGGTCGTGCGCTTCTCGGAGCGGAACGGGCTTAAGATTCCGCAAATCGGTTGGAACCAGCTTGACATCGTGAAGCCCGAGTGTCCGCTCTTCCGCGGCATCCCCGGCGGCAGCTACGTCTATTTCGTCCACAGCTTCTTCCCCAAACCAGTGGATGCCTCCATCGTCGCCACCCGCACGACCTACGGCGAGACCTTCGCCTCTTCCGTCTGGCGTGACAACGTCTTCGCCACGCAGTTTCACCCCGAGAAAAGCCAGAAGATCGGCCTGCAGTTGCTCAAGAACTTCGTCGAGTTCGCCAAGCGGTAGCAGCGGCTCCTGCCAATGCCTCCCGGGTTTGGGCTTTCGGATTTGCCCCAGTGCCCCTTGACTTTCGCACAGACGTGCTATGTTGTCCTGTAAACGTTACCCAAGAAGTAGAAAAGGGCATTAGTTTATTACGAAATAACAAACAACATCAGGAATATTATGGCATACGAACTACCTCCGCTCCCATATCCCAAGGACGCGCTCGAACCGTACATTGATGCGCAGACCATGGAGATTCATCACGATAAACATCACGGCGCCTACGTCGCCAACGTCAACAAGGCCATCGCCGGCAAACCGGACCTTGAAAAGAAGTCCGTCGAGGACCTCATCCGCAATCTCGACGCAGTGCCGGCGGACGTCCGCGGCGCCGTGCGCAACAACGGCGGCGGCCACGCGAACCACTCCATGTTCTGGAAGATTCTTGGCCCGAAAGCGGGCGGGGCGCCCTCCGGCAAGCTCGGCGATGAAATCAAAGCCGCCTTCGGCACCTTCGACGCCTTCAAAGAGAAGTTCGAGGCCGCGGGCATGGGCCGGTTCGGCAGCGGCTGGGCCTGGCTGGTCGTCAACCGGGGCAAGCTGGAGATTGTGTCCACCGCCAACCAGGACAATCCCCTGATGGGCAAGGGGGTTTCAGGGGTTGAAGGCAATCCGGTCCTGGGCTGCGATGTCTGGGAACACGCCTATTACCTCAAGTACCAAAACCGTCGGGCAGAGTACCTGAAGGCGTTTTGGAACGTGGTCAACTGGACCGAGGCCGCCAAGTACTACGAGGCGGCGAAGAAGTAAGGCCGCGTCATGCTTGGGGAGGGCGAGCGAGCCCAAACTCCTCAGGAAATCTGTGCTGTGGGAATTAGGGCTCGCGGGGACTCGCCCTCCCTGCGTTGGGATTCAGGTGGCACGCCCTGATTCTCTTCCGCGCCGCATGGCTTCAGAGCCATTCCGCGCGCCGGACTACTTTTTGGCCAGCGCCTTGGCGACCGCCTGGTCCAGGGCTTCGCCCCGCAAATCCTTGCCGATAATAGTTCCCTGGCCGTCGAGAAGATAGGTCGCGGGGATGCTGTTGACGCCATACTTCACCGCGAGTTTGTTCTGCCAGACCAGCCCGTCGAAATACTGCGGCCAGGTCATGTTCTTCTCCTTGGTGAAGCTGGTGAGCTTCTCTTGGTCTTTGTCCAGGCTGATGCCGATGATTTCAAAGCCCTGCTTGTGATACGCCGCAAACGTCTTCAGGACGTTGGGCAGCTCGGCTCTGCACGGCGGGCACCACGTCGCCCAGAAGTCGAGCAGCAGCACCTTGCCTTTGTAATTGGCGACGGAGAGCGGCTTGCCGGCCACATCCTTCTCGGCGAAGTCGGGAAACTTCGACCCTTCCACCAGCGCCGCTTTGAGCTTCTTTGCTTCGTCCTGCTGCCGCATCATCTTGACCGGTTCCGAGTCCGGAAAGTCCCGCTTGAGCTCCGCCATCAGCGCGTCGCCTTTGGCCGTATCCTTCAAAACCTGCTCGTAGAGCGAGGCCTTCATAAAGAGAATCTGCGCCACATCATCGGTCTTCTCGCCTTTGTGCCTGGCCAGCAACGTGTCGAATTCCTTGAGTTCACCCGCCAGGTCGGCTGCGGTGTCTTGGCCTTGACGCAGCTTGGTTTGGATTTTCGTGATTAAGGCTTTCAGTTCGGCGGAGGCGTCAGTTTTCTCCGCGGCAACTCCGCTTTGGGCGGACAGGAGCAGCGACAGGACGGCGAGGGCGGCCAGAAGTTTAAGTTTCATTTTGGGAACGATAGCCCATTAATCAGTCAGGGGCAAGGGTGGTCGCAGGATTGCGGTAATCTCTGGACAAGCGGCGCTGGACCAAGCAACCTGCCGCCCGCACAGTTGCAGAGAATTTGAATATGAACTCAGCATCCACAGTCACGCGCCGCCGGTTCCTGCGGCAAACCACCACCGCCCTGGGCGCCGCTTTTGCCGCGCCGTCCCTTGTCCCGGCTTCGGTTCTGGGCCGAAGCGGGGTCATGCCGCCCAGCGAGCGCATCACGATGGGGTTCATCGGGGTCGGCGGGCAGGGGAGCGGCCACCTGTTGGGCGGCGCCTGGACCTACGTCGCCGGCGGCTATGCCGGACGCAAAGATGTCCAGGTGCTGGCCGTCTGCGATGTCTGGCGCGACCGCCGGGAGAACGCGTGCAAGAAGGTCAATGACCACTACGCCGAAGCCTACGGCAAGGGCAACTACAAGCCTTGCGAACCCTACACCGACTTCCGCCAGGTCCTGGACCGCTCGGACATTGACGCCGTGCTCATCGCCACCCCGGCTCATTGGCATGCCACCATGGCTGCCATGGCCGCCGCCGCCGGCAAGGACATCTATTGCGAAAAACCCACCGCGGTGACCGTGCGCGAGAGCCAGGCCATGCTCGCGGCGGTGCGGCGTTACGGGCGCGTCTATCAGGCCGGCACCCAGCAGCGCAGCGAATACGACGGCAAATTCCGGCGGGCCTGCGAGTTCGTGCGCAGTGGCCGCATCGGCAAGCTGCAAGCCATCTACGCCTACCGCGATGGCGGGGCCGTGTTCTGGCCGCCACGCTTTGGCGCCGCCAAACCGGTCCCCGCCGACCTTGACTGGGACCTCTACCTCGGGCCTGCCCCTTGGCTTCCCTACGATGGCAACACGAGTGCCCACCGCTTTGACATCGGCGAACTCAACTGGGGCCAGCACCACTACGACATCGTCCAATGGGCGGCGGCGGCGGACGAAACGGGGCCGGTGGAGATCTTTATGGAGAAAGACCGTTCCTGCTACAAGTATGCCAGCGGCGTAGTCGTCTATGGCAGAGGCTACCCCGGCGAAAAAGTGGGGGAGGTGGGCGGCGCTTGTTTTGTCGGCACCGCAGGGCGCCTCGCGGTCGATCGGGACGCGCTGGTGTCCGACCCGCCGGACATCGCGCGCGAACCGCTCCGGCCCGAGGAGGTCCATCTCTACCGCAGCACGAGCCATTCCGGCAACTTCCTGGAATGCATACGGACCCGCAAGCAGCCGATCTGCGATGCAAACATCGCCCACCGGGCCGCCAGCGCGCTCCTCCTGGGCGGGGTCGCCAAACAATTGAAGCGCGCGCTCAAGTGGGATCCGCAAGCCGAGCAATTCGTCGAAGATGACGAGGCCAACCGGATGCTCTCCATCGCCAAACGCCCCCCGTGGTGCATTTGATACTCAGAAAGGATTTCCCATGAAACGATTGCTTTACGTGACCGTCGCACTCGGGCTACTGCTCCCGGGACTTCAATTCTCGGCGTCCGCCGCCCAAACCAATGAGGAACAAACACTCATCGGCGTCTTGCGGTCCAATCGCTCCCCCGCGGCAAAGGACGCCGCCTGCGCCCGGCTTAAACGCATCGGCACCGCCCAATCCGTTCCGGCGCTCGCAGCACTGCTGACGGATGAGCAACTCTCCCATTCCGCCCGCTACGCCCTCGAATCCATGCCTTCAGCCAAGGCTGGCCAGGCCTTGATCGACGCCCTGGACGACATCAACATGGTGGAGTCGCTTCGTTTTAACGCAGCCAAGACTGGCCAACTCTTGACCAATGCCCTGGGAAAGACCTCTGAACTGACGAGAGTCGGCCTCATCAACTCTCTGGGTTTCCGGCGCGAGACGCCAGCGGTGCCTACCCTGGCCACGTTGCTCACGGATCACGACGCCCGGGTGGCCGCGGCGGCAGCCACCGCCCTGGGTCAGATCGGCGGCTCCAAAGCCCTCAAAGCATTGCAGGCCGCTACCGCCAACTCCGCCGGACCGGTCCACGACGCCCTCGTGGACGCCTGTTTGCGCTGTGCCAATTGCCTGCTCGCATCCGGCAATCAGGGGAAAGCCCTGGCGGTCTTCCAACAACTTTATGACACCGAGAGGAAGGACGCTATCCGCGCCGCCGCCTATCGCGGAATGATCGAGGCCTCGGGCAAACAGGCGCTGCCGCTGATGACCACTGCCATCCTGGGAACGGACGGGGCCAGCCAGATGGCAGCGCTTCAGTTGGTTCGTGAGGTGGCCGCTCCCGGCGCAACGGAAACCTTTACGACGATGCTGAATACGGTTGATTCCCCTGTGCAGGTTGCCTTGATCCAAGGTTTGAACCAGCGCGGGGATATTTCAGCAGCGCCGGCCATTGCCGCGATGGCAAGCAACACCGCGCCGGAGGTTCGCCTCGCCGCCATTAACGCCCTCGGTATTTTGGGCGATGCCTCGTTCGTCCCCTTGCTGGCAGTCTCCGCCGCCTCTGCCGGCGGCGAGGAGCAGAAGGCAGCCCGGTTGGCGCTGGTTCAACTGTGGCGGGGCAATCCCACCGAAACGCTGCTCCGGCTCCTGCCCGCCGCCAAACCTGAAGTGCAGGCGGAGTTCGCCCGCGCGCTTAGTGGTCGGGGCGACAAGACCGCTGTTCCGAAACTGGTCGAGTTGGTGCGGCAGGGTTCTGGTTCGGCCAGCAAAGCTGCGCTCCAGGCGCTGGCCATGCTGGTCGAGGATTCGCAACTCGGTTTGATGGTTCAGTTCGTGGTCGAGGCGAAGAGCGACCCCGCTCGTTCTGACGCTGCCGAAGCCCTTAACACCGCCTGCCTCCAGATTCAAACCCGGCGCGGCCAGGTGAATATCGAGCCAATCGTGCAGGGGTTGGTCACCGCCGCGACTGAGGCCCGCATCGCTCTCTTCCCCGTTTGCAGCGGCCTGATCGATCCCCGCATTCGCGCAGGCTTGCGCGCCGCCGTCGCCGCCTCCGACCCGCCGGTCCGCGCCGCTGCCATCCGTGCGCTCTGCGACACGTGCGACCCTGAACTGTTGCCGGATGTGCTGAAGATTGCTTGTGGGGCGCCGGAAGAGAACTTCCGCACCTTGGCCATCCGCGCCTGCGTGCGGCTGACGACGCAGGAGGAAACCATCAAGCTCCCCGTTAAAGAGAAAATCGAGCCGCTCAAGGCCATCCTCGCCACGACCCTCAGCGCTGATCAGAAGCGCCTGGTGCTCGCCGGCCTGGCTGAGATCCCTGACTTGCAGGCCCTCAAACTGGCCGAACCGATGCTGGACGAGGCCGCCACCCAGCTTGAGGCTGCCAAGACCGTCACCAGGATTGCCTCTGTCCTGCCTTACGCCCAGGCCGAGGCAGCGGCCTCCTCCCTGAAGAAAGTCGTTGCCACGACTACTGATGCCGAAGCACGGAAAGCGGCTGAAGCAGTCCTCAACGACATCCAGCTCGGGTCCGATTACATCACCACTTGGCAAATCGCCGGCCCCTACATGCAGGAGGGCAAGGACTACAAGGCCCTGTTCGACATCGCTTTTCCCCCGGAAGTCACAAACGCGCCAGGCGTCAAGTGGCAGCCCATGCCGCTCGGCGCCGACCCGAAGCGGCCCTGGGTGATGGATTTGCTCAAAGCTCTGGGCGGGGAGCAGCGCGTGGCCTACGCGCGCACATGGGTCTATTCCGACCAGCCACAAACCGCACGGCTCGAACTCGGCACCGACGACGGCGTGAAAGTGTGGCTCAACCGCAAAGAGGTGCATGCCAATAACACCTTCCGCGGCCTGCAACCCGGCCAAGACAAAGTGAACGTGACTTTGAACAGAGGCTGGAATGCGCTCCTGCTGAAAGTCACGCAGCTCAATGCAGGCTGGGCCTTCTGTGCCCGCTTCCGCCAACCCGACGGCTCTCATCTGGACGGCCTGCAATTCGCTGCCGAGCGGCCCGACGGCGCTCCCGCGAGCACCGGGAAGTAATCCCGGTTCAATAAACGACTTTGTTGAGGGGATACTCGATGATCCCCTCGGCCCCGGCGGCTTTCAACGCGGGAATCAGCTCGCGAACGATATGTTCGTCAATGATCGTTTCCACCGCCACCCAACCCTCTTGGCTTAGATTGGAAATGGTCGGGTTGCGCAGCGCCGGCAGCGTTTGCAGCAGCTTCGCCAGGTTCTTCTGTGCGATGTTCATCTTCAGCCCGACTTTGGCCTCGGCTTCCAACGCCCCTTTCAGCAGGAGCGCCAGCGTCTCGATCTTCTGCCGCTTCCACGCATCCTTCCAGGAGGCGTGGTTCGCAATCAGCCGCGGCGTTGACGTGAGGAGAGTGTCCACGATGCGCAGCTTGTTCGCCCGCAACGAAGCGCCCGTCTCGGTGATGTCCACGATGGCATCCACCAGCTCGTGCGCCTTCATCTCGGTCGCCCCCCACGAAAACTCCACCTCGGCCTTCACCTTGTGCCGCCTCAGATACTGCCGGGTCAGGCTGACGACCTCCGTCGCGATGCGCTTGCCCTGCAAGTCCTTCACCGACTTGATCGGGGAATTCTCCGGCACGGCCAGCACCCAGCGGGCGGCTTGCCGCGTCGCTTTGCTGAACTCGAACTCGCCCACCTCATGGACCTTCGAGCCGTTCTCCTGAATCCAATCGTGGCCCGTGATGCCGCAATCCAGGTAGCCGTGTTCAACATAGCGGCTGATCTCCTGCGCCCGAATGAGCCGGACCTCCAGCTCTTCGTCATCCACGTAAGGAATATACGACCGGCTGCTGACCGAGATGTTGAACCCGGCCTTGCCCATCTTCTCGATGGTGGCCTCCTGCAGACTGCCCTTGGGCAGTCCGAACCGCAAAACCTGCTTCTGCTTCATGCTGTAGTTTGATTCTATGACACAAGGACGCAACCGAACTGGTAAGGACGCGTTCCGCCGCGTCCCACTTCTTTCTGCAAGCCATTCGAGGGACGCGGTGGAACGCGTCCTTACCAGACTTATGTGCCATGTTCCCCTTCGCAACGCGACTCTTTTCTTTGAGCCTTGCTCAAGGCGCAGGATGGATTCAAGAATCCACGAAATTGTAGCCGCCGACGGCTACGGCTTCCTGAATCCACCTTGGTCAAGGCGCGCGCCAGACCACGCGCCGGCCCCGGACGGCGACCTCGCCGCGGGCAATCGCCGCCACGCATTGGGGATACAAGACGTGTTCCGCGGCTTGAATCCGCTGGTGCAGCGTTTCCGGCGTGTCGTCGTCCAGCACCGGCACCGTCTGCTGGCCGATAATCGGGCCGGAATCTACACCCCCATCCACAAAGTGAACCGTGCAACCCGTGACTCTCACGCCATGAGCCAGCGCCTGCTGCCACGCCGCCAGCCCGGGAAATGACGGCAACAGCGAAGGATGAATGTTAACGATGCAGCCTGCGAAGGCCCGCAGAAACGCATCCTTCAACACCCGCATGAACCCGGCCAGCACGACCAAATCCACCTCGGCTGCCCGCAACGCCTCGACGTACGCCCGCTCTGCTTCCTCGTCCAGCTTCGTGCGGAATTTGCCGGGGCGGATGAAGCGCGCGCGAATGCCCCGTTCGCGCGCCCTGGCAAGGATTCCGGCATCCGCCACGTCGCTCAACACGAGCGCCACGTCCGCCGGCACGGTGCCAGCCGCGCACGCCTCGGCTATGGCCACGAAATTCGAGCCTTTGCCGGAACCCAGCGCGCCAATGCGAAACTTGCGCTCAGCCGTCACGCGGCTTTCTTACACGCGCACGGCCCTGCTTAACAAGCCTCAAGTGTGCCCAACAGGGCAGGGGAGGGCGGGCCGGCTGGACATTGCCAAACCCTCCTGTTACGCTCCGCCCCATATTCAATGACTATGGCTAATAAAGTTTCTGACTCCGGCACCGCCGCCGGCCCCGCGCGCGCTCCCTCTGATTTCATCCGTGACATTGTCGCCGCTCACGTTGCGGAAAAGCGCTACCCGCAAATCCACACCCGCTTCCCGCCCGAGCCGAATGGCTACCTGCACATCGGCCATGCCAAGTCCATTTGCCTCAACTTCGGCATCGCGCGCGAGTTCGGTGGTATCTGCAACCTCCGCATGGACGACACCAACCCGACCAAGGAAGACGTCGAGTATGTGGATTCCATCACCGAAGATGTGAAATGGCTCATCAGCGCCTGGGCCGACGACCGGCTCGGGTTCAAGCCCAAGGGCAAGCTGGCCGACGCCCAGACCGTCAACGGCAAAGCCGACTTCTACCTGCCGCCGATAACGGGAACAGCCGACGGCCCGCTGGAACCCTTCTACGCCTCGGACTACTTCGACCAAACCTACGAATACGCCCTCCAGCTCATCAAGAAGGGCGTCGCCTACGTTGATGATCTCTCCCCCGAAGACACCGACACCTACCGCGGCTCGCCCGACCGCCCCGGCAAGGAAAGCCCCTTCCGCACCCGCTCCATCGCGGAGAACCTCGATCTCTTCACGCGCATGAAGGACGGCGAGTTCCCCGACGGCACGCGCACGCTGCGCGCGAAGATTGACATGGCGTCGCCGAATATCTGGATGCGCGACCCCGTCCTCTACCGCATCCGCCATTCCGAGCACCATCACACCGGCGCCAAGTGGTGCATCTATCCGATGTACGACTTCGCGCACTGCCTGAGCGATTACATCGAAGGCATCACCCACTCGATCTGCACGCTCGAGTTCGAGGTGCACCGCCCCCTGTATGATTGGATTCTCGAAGGGCTCAACTTGCCCCGGCCCCTGCCGCACCAATACGAGTTCGCCCGCCTGAGCCTCGGTTACACCGTGATGAGCAAGCGCAAGCTCATGCAACTCGTCACAGAGAACCTCGTCTCCGGCTGGGACGACCCCCGGATGCCGACCATCAGCGGCCTGCGCCGCCGCGGCGTCACCCCGCAGGCGCTGCGCGACTTCGCCTACAACATCGGCATCACCAAATACAACGGCATCACCGATGTTTCCGTGCTGGAGTATTGCATCCGCGAAGACCTCAACCACCGCGCCTTGCGCCGGCTGGCGGTGCTGCGGCCCCTCAAAGTCGTCATCACCAACTACCCCGCCGGCCAGGTCGAACAACTCGACGCCGTCAACAACCCCGAAGACCCGAACGCCGGCAAACGCAAGGTTCCCTTCACCCGCGAGCTTTACATTGAGCGCGACGACTTCATGGAAACGCCGCCCCCCAAATACTTCCGTTTGCGCCCCGGCGGCGAGGTGCGCCTCAAATACGCCTTCATCATCAAGTGCGACGAGGTCGTCAAAGACGCCGCCGGCCAGGTTGTCGAACTGCGCTGCACGGCCGACTTGGGCAGCAAGACCGGCGGCCCGACCGCCAGCCGCAAGGTCAAAGGCACCATCCACTGGGTCAGCGCCGCCCACGCGCTTGACGCCGAGGTGCGCCTCTACGACCGGCTCTTCACCGTCGCCGAACCCGATGCCGGCGGTGACTTTAAGCAACACCTTAACCCGCGCTCCCTGGAAGTCGTGACCGCCAAATGCGAGCCAAGCCTCCAGGACGCCCGCCCCGAACTCCGCTACCAATTCGAGCGCCTCGGCTATTTCACCCTCGATAAAGACAGCGCCCCCGCCAAGCTCGTGCTCAACCGCACCATCACGCTCAAAGACCCCTGGGCGAAAGAGGCGCGGAAACAGTAGTTAGACCTCGTCAAGCCTGGGAGTGCCACGCGCGCCATGCCAGAATCTGACAACATCGACTCGACAATCGCCGTGGTCAACGCGGTAAATGACACGGTAGGAGCGGACGACAATCTCGCGAATGGATGGATCAGCGAATTCTGGCGCCACGCGGCCCATCTCCGGGAAGTCGGCGAGACGCTTGGTGCTGCTGACTAGAAACTGGGCAAACGCGACCGCCCGGTCGGGGGAATCGTCCGAGATGTAACGGACGATGTCCCGGAGGTCGCGTCGAGCGGAGGGTGAGAGGGCTACCTGATAACCCATGATGGCAATTCGCGCTCGATCTCCTCAATCAGAATACGCTCGCCGCGGTCAATCTCAGCCAGGCCCTGTCGTACCGCTGCCACGAACTCAATCTCTTGCGCCACATCGTGCAGAGAAACGTCCTCGGGGAGCTTCTGCAACAGGTCCTGAACGATTTCCTTCGTGCTCATGGGGATAGTATGCCCTATCGTATCTGGAATTTCAAGGCCGGTCTTCGAAAGCAAGGCATCAGGTCTTTGAGCCCGTTGAACTGCCTAGGCGGCAGCCATCGCTGAGCGTTCTAACTGAGACAATAATGGCTCGAGGCTGTTTACTTTGCTCTGGATATCGCGCGACTCATCACGAAGAAGCTGGCGTAAGCTCTCGTCTGAGCAGTGCTGCGCGGCTACGAGTATGGCCGCAGTACTATATCGGATCGCACGACTCAGAGCCTCCGCTGCGAGGAAGACGCCAAGTTGGGTTGTGTCTGGCCCGAAGACATGGTGGAGTCCAGATGGTTGGGTATAGAGTCCCTGCAACATGGATAGTTTGGGGTTCGCGTGTTTGGCCATACACATGTGTTTATACGCTTTTTGCCAATCGTCTCTGGCGGCGGGATCAGATATGCCGAGAGCGGTCAAGGCCGCATCAATACCCTCCTTGACAGTGGGCGGATAAGAATGCCCCAGGTCCTTATGTTCAGCCCATTTGATTGCGCGGTCCTCGCTGTCTCCAACGAAGGCGAGCGCGCCGAGGATCTCCATCATGGATGCGGCCAATCCGAAAGCCTGAAGCCCATAGCCCAACGAACTTGTCAAACCGCAGACTCGGAAATCATTGGCGATGCGGGCGAGTAGTATCAGCACTACCTTTGCGCGAGGCCCGGGCGTAGCGTGCTCTGCAATAGTAGTGGTCGCCCCCTCAAACAGAGTGTCTGTTCGCGCGGCCTGGGCAGCCAGAGGAGCGATGTGCTTCAGCACTTCTTGTTGGGCTTGGAACTCTACTGTGTTGGGGTAGTGCATGCTTGCATGTTCATTCATTCTGCCCGACTTTGCGAAGCAGGGTGGATTCCGCCAATCCTGCTCCGTCTCCTGCGCGAGGGGTGGGGAAGACGCGGTTTCTCAACTATTCCGGCTGTGCCGAGCGGGAGCGGATTTCGACGGGTTGTCGGCGCGGGGGGTGCCCGGCAGGTTGGCGGGTGGAGCGGACGAATTGCGCGCCAGCGTTTGGAGTCCTTTGCTCTACCCCTGAGCTACTCTGGCAACCTCGCGGGATTATCTCGCGAACCCGCCGCCCGCTGTCAAATGGAGTGATTCAAACCTCCCGCCCGCAGTGGGAGGCAACGACCGCGCGCTCAGGTTTTGTCTCCGGTTCGTGCCTCGAATCCCGTGGGCTAGAAACTGTGGCTTTCGCCGGGCAGCAACAGGTGCAGGTGTTGGCGCGCAGCCTGGAATTTCTCAATGGCCTCGGGCGGGTCGATCTTAATCGGTGGGAAGGTGTTGTAATGGAGGCCGAGGATCTCCCGGCAGCGAACAAACTCCGCCGCCTTAATGGCGTCGTCGATGCCCATGGTAAAGTTGTCCCCGATACAGAGTGCGGCGAAGGTCAGCCGGGTGGATTCGCCAATCAGTTTCATGTCCATCGTCAGCGCCGTGTCGCCCGAGTAGTAGAAATTACCCTCGGCGCTTTCGACGACGAAACCGCCGGGGTTCCCACCATAGGCCCCATCGGGCAGGCTGCTGGAATGGATCGCATTGACGAATTTGACGCGGCCAAAGTCAAATCGCCAGGCGCCGCCGTGGTTCAGCGGATGGGTCTTTTGCAGGCCTTGTTTGCCGAACCACACGGTCACTTCATAATTGGAGACGATAGTCGCGCCGGTCCGTTTGGCGATGTCCGCCGCGTCGGCCATATGGTCCGCGTGGCCATGCGAGATGAGGATGTAGTCGGCCGGGACTTTGTTCACGTCGATGGCTTTGGCCAGCTCGTTGCCGGTGATGAACGGGTCGAACAGCAGAGTTTGGTTCGCGACTTGCGCGGCAAAACAGGAATGTCCGTAGTAAGTGACCTTCATGCCGGTGGCCAGCCTACGCGGCTTGTTCTTCGGTGTCGAGGAATCCTTGCAGGTGGCGGACGCGAGTGGGGTGGCGCAGTTTGCGCAGGGCCTTGGCTTCGATCTGGCGGATGCGCTCGCGGGTGACGTTGTACATCTTGCCGATTTCTTCCAGCGTGCGCTCGTAGCCGTCCACGAGGCCAAACCGCATTTCCAGAATCTTCCGCTCGCGTTCGGTCAGACTGGTCAGCACGTCCCCGAGCTTTTCTTTGAGCAGACTGTAGCTGGTCACATCGGACGGATTCTCGGCCGTCTTGTCTTCGATGAAATCGCCCACGCTCACGTCGCCGTCGTCGCCGACGGGCGCATGCAGCGAGATAGGCTGTTGGGCCATTTTGAGGAGGGCGTTGATCCGCGCGACGGGCATGTGCATTTCGTCGGCGATCTCCTCGGGTGTGGGTTCGCGGCCCAGCTCCTGCGTAAGCTGTTTTTGGGCGCGCCAGAGCTTGTTCATGATTTCAATCATGTGCACCGGGATACGAATGGTGCGGGCCTGGTCGGCAATGGAGCGCGTAATGGCCTGGCGGATCCACCAGATGGCATAAGTGGAGAACTTGTAACCGCGCCGATACTCAAATTTCTCCACACCTTTCATGAGGCCGATATTGCCTTCCTGGATCAGGTCGAGGAAGGACTGGCCGCGGTTGGTGTATTTCTTGGCGACAGAAACGACCAGGCGCAGGTTGGCTTCGGCCATGTGCGTTTTGGCCTGGTGCGCGCGGTCAGCGGCGCGTTTCAACTGGTCGAGGGTCTTATAGAAGTCCTCCCGGGGCAGGCGCACGAATTGTTCGAGGGCGCGGATCTTGGCGCGTTCGCCCTGGAGCGTGGCCTGCTGGTCGGCGGACTTGCGCCGGGATTCCAGCTCTTCGAGGTGCCGCAGACTGCCCTTGAACTTTTCGTGGACGTTGCCGGCCACCAGGATCATGTCCTCAAGGACTCTTTGCTTGTAAAAGAACCTGGGGAAAATGGCCTGCAGCTTTCGGTCGAGTTTCAGGAACTTGGCATGGTACTTTTGGCGGCGGCCCTGGGTGGTGGCCTTTTGCCAAGTGAGGTATTGGTCGTCCACTTTGGCATCCAGCGCGCGGAGTTTCTTGATCAAGTTCCGCAGTTCCCGGAGATGGGCTTCGCGGTTGGCCACTTTCTTGTCCACCACCACTCGGTCGAAACGTTCCTTGGGCGGCTCGGAAAGGAGTTTTTCCGCGATGGCAATGTGCTCCTTAGCCGTAAACCCGAGGCTATAGACCAAGCGCTTGATGTCGGCTTCGGCCTCCTCGATACGCTTGCAAATCTCGACTTCCTGTTCGCGGGTGAGCAGGGGCACCTTGCCCATCTGGTTCATGTACATCCGCACCGGGTCGTCTAAGACTTCCAGGCGGGTGTCTTCCTCTTCTTCTGGCTCCGCTGGCTTGGCCCGCTCGACCTCCGCATGGTCCACTATCTCGACGTCGAGGTTGCGCAGCTTCGTATAAAGCTCGTCCAGGTCGTTCGGCGACAGGCCGTCCGGCAGAACATCGTTGATATCGTCGTAGGTGACCAGGCCGTGCTCCTGGGCCAGGTGAAGCAACGTCTTGATGGTTTCGGTCAAATCGATTGCCCGGGCGGGCTTGCCGGCGACGGGGGTCTCATGGGTGCTCGCATAGGAGGCTTTGGCTTGAGAAGCGGAGCGAGCCTTGGGCTGGGCGTTAGGGGTACCCGCGACGCGTAACTTGCTGTGGCCATGCGCCTTATGTGAAATCACAAAACGGCGGCGATGCCGGGGCTCTCTGGGGGGAGCGGGCCGCCCACGGGGGCGACCGCGAGGTCCGGCTCGGTTGGCCGCTTTGCTCTCTTTCCTGTTCAGCATAAATAATCAGACGCGCACAAGCCCATTTGGTTCAGTTATTTCCGCGGGCTGCCCGACGACAGCAAGGCATCATTGGGACCTTAATACAGACTGCCCGCTGCAGGCGCTTGAAGACCGCAAACACCAGAAGACTGCCGCGAGCAAACACTACGCTATTCTACGAAAAGCTCAACTTCGTGGCGTTATCTCTAAAGGCCGTCCCTTGCCTTAGGGAACTACGCCTGAATGAAACCGGAATGGGTAGTATCGCAAGAAGGAGCCCTGGTCCGCAAGCGTAAAAGTGAACTTTTTTGGGGCGCAAATTGTCCAATTGTTCGTGGAGATTCAGGGGGCCGGGAAGGTCGTGACGGCAGGAAGGCAACCAATCACAAAACCCTGGCACGGGGTCGTACCACGGTCTGCGGGGCCTTATTTCCGAATGCCGGGCCTGGTGAAAAAGAACGTCGCAACCTTCTTTGCCAAGGTCGTTGCGATCTCTTCATCCGTATTGGTCAGGATGATAATGGCCAGCCGGTCGTCCGGAAAACGCTGGATGGAGGCGGAAAAGCCGGACGTTGATCCGCCATGGCCGATGTTTTTGTGTCCCTCCACGGCATCTACATTCCAGCCGAAGCCGTATTTTCTGGTTTTGCCATCGTTCAGTTTCACCGGTGTCCACATCTGCTGTTTGCTGGCGGCATTGAGGAGGCGGTCGCTATCCAGGGCCGCGTTCCATTTCGCGAGATCGCCCACCGTAGAAGCGATGGCCCCGGCGGAGAAGACCTCCGTCAGGTCGGAGTCGCGGTTAATCCACATACGGTTCGTTTGCTCGTAACCGGCGGCGCGGTTGGGGATGATCAGGCTTGGCCGGCGGTTGGTCGTGGCGGTCATGCCGAGCGGTTGGAAGATTCGTTGGCTCAGGAAATCCCAATAATTCATCCCGCTGACGTTCTCGATGATGTAACCCAAGAGATTGAAGCCCGTGTTGCAGTACTTCCAGGAGTCGCCGGGTTGAAACTCCATCGGCTCCTTGCCGATCGACTGGATGAATTGTTCCTGGGTCAGGTGCCGCCACAATTGGTAGCCGTTCAAGCCCGTGTAGTTTTTGATGCCCGACGTGTGCGTCAACAGGTGGCGGATCGTGACGTCCGCCCACGTCTCGGGCGTGTCCTTCAGATGCTTGCTGATTTTGTCATCAACCGACAGCTTGCCCTCCTGCGCCAGCAGCAGAATTCCCGCTGCCGTGAATTGCTTGGTGATCGAGCCAACCTCGAAGACGGTTTCCGGTTTCGCCGGCACGTTCAGTTCGAGGTTTGCCAGGCCGTAGGCCGCTGTCTTGATCGTCTTGCCGTCGCGGATGATCTTCAGGGTGAGGCCAGGAATCCGGTGCTGCTGCATTTGGCTGGCAAGGTAATTGTCCACCTGATCGGCGCGGGCGATCGGTAACGCGAGCAGGACAGCGACGATACAGCACCAAGTGAGTCGTTTCATGGCAAAATCATAGCCGAGGCCCTTGGCGTGAGACCATAGGAAATTAAAACGGTTCGCGCATGGAGGTATCACTCACTGCTTGCCAAGCGCACAGCCGGAAACTAAGTTGCGCGTCCTTATGGAAAAAGTCGTTATCATCGGTTCGGGCTGCGCCGGCCTGACCGCCGCCCTTTATACGGCGCGAGCCAACTTGCGCCCGCTGGTTCTGATGGGCCAACAGCCGGGGGGCCTGCTGACCACAACGACGGTGGTTGAGAATTATCCCGGCTTCCCGGAGGGCATTGACGGCTACGAATTGATGGCGCGCTTGCAAAAGCAGGCCGAGCGATTCGGCGCGCGGGTCAAGTTCGCTACCGTCGAGGCAGTGGACTTGTCCCGGCAGCCATTCGGGCTGACCGTCGATGGCGAACCGGTCGCAGGCGAGACCATCATCATCGCTACCGGCGCCAGCCATCGTCACCTCGGGTTGGAAAGCGAACATAAGCTCGAGAACAAGGGCGTAACCTACTGCGCCACGTGCGACGGGGCGCTGCCGATGTTCCGGAATCAGCCGCTGGTCGTTGTGGGTGGCGGTGATTCCGCTTGCGAGGAGGCGCTGCACCTGACGCGCTTCGGTTCCGTCGTTTGCCTTGTGCATCGCCGCGACACGCTCCGCGCCTCCAAAATCATGGCTGCGCGGGCACTCTCCCATCCTAAGATCAAACCCCTTTGGGATTCAGTCGTCACCGAGGTCCTCGGCCAGAAACAAGACAAGGTTACGGGGGTGCGCTTGAGGAACGTCAAGACCAGCGCGGAAAGTGTGGTCGAGTGCGCCGGGGTCTTTGTGGCGATCGGGCATGTTCCCAACACGCAACTGTTCAAGGGCGTCATTGATATGGACGAAAGCGGTTACATCATCCCCAAGCAGGGAACGGCGACGAATGTCCCGGGCGTGTTCGTGGCGGGCGATTGCGCCGACCGCGTCTATCGGCAGGCCGTCACCGCTGCGGGCCTCGGGTGCGCGGCTGCCCTCGAGGCCGAACGCTACCTGGCCGCCAGAAATGAATAGCCAGCAAGGGGAAGGCATCTTCAGGGTTTCCGGGAGGCGACCTCGTCGAAGACCGCGAGCATGGGAAGGAAGCTGTCCACGAGGAAATCTTCGTAGCGGTGAACAGTGTGTGGATGAACGGCGCCAGGCGGGAGCCGCTGGAGAGGAAGATCAGCAGGCCAAAGACCAGCAGCGTCAGCAGTCGCGGCACGAGCCACCACTTCTTGTTCTGCTTCATGAAACCCCGCTGAGCTTGCCTCCCCGGCCATGCTCGGCGGCGGCGCGCTCGAACTTGTTTTCCTTTGGATCACTCACGAATCGCAGGCGCTAGCGCAATTTTTCGTGACTCAGGGCTTGGGCTGCATAGAGTGTCGTCGTGCCAATTGTTGGTTACATCCTGGTCGTGCTGGTCGCCTATTTGCTCGGGTCGATTCCCACGGGCTTCCTGGTCGCCAAGGCACGGGGTGTGGACATCCGCACCGTGGGCAGCGGCAATATCGGGGCGACCAATGTGTTCCGAATCCTGGGCAAACCGGCAGGCATTTTCGTCCTGCTGGCCGATGCCGCCAAGGGCTGGCTGGCCGTGTTCCTCGTGGCGAAGTTGGTGGCCGACTGGTTTTACCCCGCCGCTGGTCCACTGGCGTACGAGTGGTTCAAGATTTGCGCGGGCATTGCGGCCATTCTCGGCCACAATTACACCTGTTGGCTCCACTTTAAGGGCGGCAAAGGCATTGCCACTTCCGCAGGCGTGCTGGTCGCGCTGGTGTGGTTGCCGTTGCTGATCATTCTGTGCGTCTGGGTCGTGGTGTTCGCGGCGAGCCGCTATGTTTCGCTCGCCTCGATTTGCGCTTCATTTGTCCTGCCGTTCGCCGCATGGTTTACGGGGAAGAACCTGGCGACCGTCATCGTCACCACCGCGCTGGCAGCGTTGGCGATTTACAAACACAGGGCCAATATCCAACGCTTGATCAAGGGCACGGAACACCGCATCGGCTTGAAGAAGCCCTCCCCGTCCGACGTGCCGAAACCTACCGCATGAAAATCACCATACTCGGCGCCGGCGCGTGGGGAACCGCTTTGGCGCGGCTGCTGCATCAGGGCAGGAACGAAATCACGCTTTGGGGGCATGTCCCGGAGTGGCTCGAAGAAATTCGCCAGACGGGCCGCAACGACCGCTTTCTTCCGGGCATCGAGGTGCCCCGCGAGGTGGTTTTGCAGGCCGACTTGCCCCGCGCCATCAAGGGCGCGGAGTGCCTCGTGGCGGCCGTCCCCTCACAACCGTTTCGGGGGGTCACCCGCCACTTGGCCCATTACTCGGGCTTGATTGCCAGCGTCACCAAGGGGATCGAATACGATACCGGCCTGACGATGAGCGGCATCCTGGCCGAAAACGCGCCCAAGGCAAGATGCGCGGCCCTGTCCGGGCCGACCTTCGCCATCGAAGTCGCGCGCGATATTCCCACGGCCATCGTGGCGGCGAGCCGGGATTCAGCCACCGCCGACAAGGTGCAACAGCTCTTTAACCGGCCGGCGTTTCGCGTCTATACCAGCACGGACTTGCTCGGGGTTGAGTTGGGGGGCGCCTTGAAGAACGTCATTGCGATTGCCGCTGGCGTCGGCGACGGGTTGGGCTTTGGGGACAACTCCAAGGCCGCTCTGGTGACCCGCGCGATGGTTGAAATCCGCCGCCTCGGTGTCGCCTGCGGCGCTCAAGCCGAAACCTTCACCGGCCTCAGCGGCCTGGGGGATTTGATCGTGACCTGCTTCTCGCGTCACAGCCGCAACCGCGGCTTTGGCGAGCGCGTCGGCCGCGGGGAAAAGCCGGCCGACATCGCGGCCGGCATGTTGGCGGTGGCCGAAGGCTACCCGACCGCCCGCTCCGCCTTTCAACTGGCCCGCAAGCACCGGGTCATTACGCCCGTCATTGATGAAGTCCATGCGATGCTTTACCAAGGCAAAGACGTTGCCCGGGCCGTCCGTGACCTCATGTCACGAGATCTAAAGCCTGAGTAACCCCTGATAGGCTCACCCGCGTCAATGCACCACGAACCAGAAGCTGGCGCCCAATTAGAGGCAGGAGATTTCGAGAACGTAATCAGGCTGACGCCGCTGGTGTCGATCGACATGATTGTTCGGTCCTCCGATGGGCGGGTCTTGCTGGGCCGTCGCAACCACGAGCCGGCCAAAGGGTGTTTCTTTGTCCCCGGTGGCCGCATCACCAAGAACGAGACGCTGGCGGCCGCTTTTAGAAGAATCTCACGGGCCGAACTCGGGGTGGATAAGAAAATCGAGGAGGCCCGGTTTTGGGGGGTGTACGAGCACTTCTACCTGACCAACCGCCTCGAGCGGGCCGGGCTCGGCACTCATTACGTGGTGCTGGCCTACGAGTTGACGTCGCCGGTGGAAGATGCCTTGTTGCCAAAGGAGCAGCATGGGGAATATGCCTGGCAAACGGAGGCGGAACTGCTGAACTGCTCTAACGTCCACGAGAACACCAAGGCCTACTTCCGGCAGCCATCCAACGACTCCGCTCACCGAGCAGGGGGTGCCGCTCGCGTGGCCGAAGGTCGCGCCGAGGTGAAATGATACACGAGTTAGATGAGTCAACGGGTTAAATAAGGTAAATGAGTTGAAGGCGTGGAAGCTTGGAAATATGAAACCCACAGGAAAGTATGCAGTGGTTCTGGTGACAGCGCCGGACGTGAAGACGGCGCGCAAGCTGGCCCGGACGGCACTGGAGGCCCGGCTGATTGCGTGCGCCAACTTGATTCCCAAAATTGAATCGCACTACTGGTGGCAGGGAAAAATCGAGAGCGGGGCCGAGGTGCTGCTGGTCATGAAAACAACCACCGCCCGCCTTGCCGCGCTGGAGAAGGTGATTATGGCCAGGCACCCCTACGACACGCCGGAGTTTCTCGTGCTGCCCATCAGTCGCGGGAACAAGCCCTACCTGGATTGGGTGGGACAATCCGTGGAGCGAGTGGTATAACCGCTTGCACTCCCGGCAGGAGTGCGGCAGATTCAGGCGAGATCAAACGGGAAGCTTATGTCACTCGAATTAGAACTCCAAAAGTATCCTAAGGAAATCAAACTGAAGGACGGGTCCAAATGCAAGTTGCGCCCGCTGCGCAAGGACGACGAAAAGAACTTCCACGAGTTTTTTGTGGCCGTGCCCGAGCCGGAGCGCATGTTCATCAAACACCGCGTCATTGAGCCTCCGGTCATCCGGGACTGGTGCCAGAATATCGACCTGGGGCGCAACCTGCCGCTGCTTGCCTTGATGGCCGGGAAAATCGTCGGCGACGCCACTCTGCATCAGCAGCTTGGCGGCTGGAAACGGCACATCGGCCGCGTCAGCGTGCTGGTCCACCCGCAATACCGCGGGCGCGGTCTGGCCCGGGCGCTGGTGACGGAGATCGTAAGCATGGCCCGCAGCCTGGGCCTGGAAAAGCTTGAAGCGGAATTCATTGGCGAGCAGGAAGCCGCCATCAAGATGTTCGCTCTCCTCGGCTTCAGCAATCTGGTCCGGCTGGAGAATTACGTGAAGGACATGCAGGCCATCTCCCACGACTACGTGCTAATGGGCGTGCAATTGAAGACGGACGAGGAATACGCGGGAATGGGTTGACGTGCCGCCCGAGATTTGCCCCAACTGCGGCGCCGAAGTCCCTCCCCAAGCCGGGGCGTGCCCGGAATGCGGGGCGGATGAAAAGACGGGCTGGTCGGAGGAAGCGCGCGCCAGCGGGTTGGACCTGCCGGACGAGAACTTCGACTACGACGACTTCGTCAAACGCGAGTTTGGCGGCAAGAGCCTTGTGCCACGCGGAATCCACTGGTTCTGGTGGGTAGTTGCGTTGGTGGTGGCGGCAGCCTTCATCGCTTTCTGGCTGCGATAAATGGCTCGCCTGGAAGCAGGTGGGGCGGAAGGAAGGCGGTTGTGGCCCCCGAGCGCCCCCTGAGCACAGCCTAATGTTCCAGTGATGTTTCAGGGATGTTCCACTCATGTTCCAGCCTTCCCACCCTGCTTTCTGCCGCCCGGCCCACGGCTCAAGCACCCACGGCTCGCGAGGACTCGCCCTCCCGTCCTTCTTTCTACCGCCCCGGTCCCCAGGCGGGGCACCGGTGCGGTCCAGCCGCCGAGCGGCGGGGCATCCCCAAGTGTCGGCGCTACTATACAGGGTGCGGATGATTTGTCAAGAAGAAAGTTGAGCGGAAGCAGGCTGGGCACGGAGAACGAGCGCGCTTCCGGGGAGGGTAGCGCCCTGCACGCACGCAAAGCCCGCGTTTTGGTCTTGAGCCTCGCGGGGTTTTGCTCTAGTTGTGTCAGAAAGCGACTCATTTATGACGACGTCAACCCAAGCTCAACCCGCCGGAAACGCCCCAGCCAGCCAGCGCCTTATGTCAGTGGACGCGCTGCGGGGTTTCGACATGTTCTGGATCATCGGCGCGGACTCGTTGGTCTATGCCCTCAACCGCATGAGCCAGACCCGCCCCACCACGTTTTTGGCCGACCAACTCGACCACGCCGAGTGGGAAGGCTTTCATTTCTACGACCTCATCTTTCCGCTGTTCGTCTTCATCGTGGGCGTGTCGCTGGTGTTTTCGCTGACCAAGACGATTCAGCAGGCGGGACGGGGAGAGGCGTTGAAGAGGATTTTCCGGCGGAGCATCTTGCTGTTTGCCGTCGCCCTCTTTTACTCGGGAGGGTTCACCAGCCCGTGGCCCGACATGCGGTTGATGGGAGTGCTGAATCGGATTGCGCTCGCGTATTTCTTCGCCGGGCTGCTGTTTTGCTTCTGCAAACCCCGGGCGCTCGTCGCGATCTGTGTCGCCATCCTCGCCGGTTATTGGGCCCTCATGACGTTTACGCCGATTCGGGATATCCAGTTGACCAAGAGCAATCTTGCGAAGCTCGCGGAGCAAGCGGGCGATATGAAGACCGCCGCGCTCTTCAACGAAGAGCGGAACCCATCCGCCGTGAAGGACAGCCCGGCCTGGGCGGCGGCGGAAAAGATGTTCTATGCGACCACCAACCGCGTCACGGGCAAGTTCGGCAAAGGGCTTAACCTGTCGGACCATACTGATTTTCAGTATCTGCCCGGCCGCAAATACGACACGTTCTTTGACCCGGAAGGTTACCTGAGCACGATCCCGGCGGTGGCGACCTGCCTGCTCGGCGTGTTCGCCGGGTTGCTTTTGCGAAACCAATCCCTCCAAGGCAAGCAGAAGGTGATTTGGCTGATTTCATTCGGCATCGCCGGAGTCGCCCTGGGCTGGCTGTGGAACGCGCAATTCCCGGTCATCAAGAAGATTTGGACCTCGTCCTATGTGCTGGTGGCCGGCGGCTACAGCGCGATCCTGCTGGGCGTCTTTTACCAAATCGTTGATGTGTGGCAAGCCCGGGCGTGGTGCCAGCCCTTCGTGTGGATGGGGATGAACTCGATCACCATTTACCTCGTCAACAACATGCTCGGCGGCTTCCGCAAGCTGGCGGCGCGCCTCGTGGGCGGGGATGTGAGAATCTTCCTCGACGGCCACGTCGCCAAGGGTTTCGGCGACATCATGGTTTCAATCGTCGGCCTGCTGCTCGCCTTCTGGCTCGTTCACTTCCTCTATAAACGGAAGGTTTTCCTGCGCCTCTGATTCGAGAGGCAATTGCAGAACACTGGACCGGAGTGCGCCCGTCCTCGGGCGCAGCGACGTCCGCAAGCAGTGGGGTCTCGGAACTTCAGGATTTCCCTTGGCAGCTCCCCTGCCCCGGATGTAAAAACAGGCTCGTGAAGAAGCTCAATCCGCTTTGTTTATGCGGTTTGGGTTAGTGTGAACTAATACTGTTCGGCGCACAGGCGCATAGTCGTTTCATCCGGCACGGCTTCGTGCGCGCCGAGTTGCACAAACCTTTGAAAACTCAACCGGTCCTTGAGCTGCTCCTCGGCCTGGGGATCGCTCAAGCCGTAGAGATGCTGCAATATCATGACGCGCAGCACCGTCGGCACTGGATAAGGTTACGTCCGCGCCCGAAGGTTTGCAAGAACGCGACGTGCGACCTGAATCCGCCAAAACCCCAAGACCCCATACCCCTTTGTGCCGGAAGTCATCAAGCCAAGGAAATGCCACCTCACAAATTTCAGTTGAAGATTTGCCGAGTTCGACGACTATATCTGTGGATGAAACGTTTAATCGCCCGAGTGATGGTTGTGTTCGTCTGTCCAGTCCTGATCGTGTTGTTGGCGACGGTTCCGGCAAACGGGGCGATCAATGTCTCCGAACACCACAATCACGATTCGCGTGATGGCCTTTATATTGACCCGGCGTTCACGCCGGCCGCCGCCGCCAACTTGATGTGCGACACGAATTTTTACGGTGCCATCAGCGGCAACGTCTATGCCCAGCCGCTCTACATCGAAGGCGGTCCGGGAGGCAAGGCAATGATCATTGCCGTCACCGAGTCAAACAACGTCTATGCACTCGATGCGGCCAATGGTAGCGTCATCTGGCAGCGGAGCGTGGGCGCGCCCGTGCCGTTGTCCAGCCTCCCTTGCGGCAACATCGATCCGCTCGGTATCACTGGCACGCCCATCGTGGACCTTCCTTCGCGCACGCTATTTTTTGACGCGATGACCACGCCCGACAACGGCACCACCAAGAAACACCTCATCTATGCCCTGAACGTGGACACCGGTACCACCAACAGCGGCTGGCCGGTGGACGTGAATGCCACCGCCAAATCCGGCAGCACAGTCTTCACGTCAGTGACACAGAATGAACGGGGCGCATTGGCCATCGTGAGCAACATCGTTTACGTGCCCTACGGTGGCCACTACGGTGATTGCCAAACCTATCACGGCTGGATTGTCGGCGTTCCGCTGAACAATCCTTCCAATGTGATGGCGTGGGCCACGACGGCGGATAGCGGCGGCGCATGGTCCGTCGGCGGCGTGGCCAGTGACGGGACGAACCCGTTCATCGCCACGGGCAACACATCCGGAGCCAGAGTGTGGGGCGGCGGCGAGGCCATTATCCGGCTCCAGCCCGGCCCGGTGTTCAGCGGTCTGACGAATGATTACTGGGCGGCCACCAACTGGCTGGCGCTTGATTCCAACGACACCGATATCGGCAGTTCGGGCCCGTTGATCGTGGATGTCCCGGGCGCCACGCCGTCGCAGTTGATGGTTGCGCTGGGCAAGGATGGTAATGCGTATCTGCTCAATCGCACCAATCTCGGAGGCGTCAGCGTGCCGCTGGCCAAGGCGCATATCTCCAGCAGCACCATCATCCAGGCGGCCGCCACGTACCAGACCACCCAGGGCACCTATGTCGTGTGTTGCGGTAACAGCACCAGCCTCATTGCATTCCGCATCACACCCACCAGCCCGCCTACCATCAGCGGGGTATGGACTAACAGCCAAAACGGCCGGGGTTCGCCCTTTGTCACTTCCACCGACGGCACCAACAACGTAATTGTCTGGGGCATTGGTTCCGAAGGCAATCAGCGGCTGCAAGGTTTCAATGGCGACACCGGCGCACTCGTTTTCAACGGCGGAGGCGCGAACGAGTTGATGGCGGGCACCCGGCGGTTCAATACGGCGATCGTAGCTCATGGACGTATTTATGTGGCGAACGACAACAAGGTTTATGCCTTTACCGTGCCGGTGTCGCCGATCATCCTCACCGAGCTTACGTTGCTACCGGAGGGCGTGTTTCAACTCGGCTTTACCAACGTGCCAGGCATGAGCTTCACCGTGTATGGCACTACAAATCTGGCGTTGGCATTCACCAACTGGGCCCAGCTCGGCAGCGTCACGGAACTTTCATCCGGTCAGTTCCAGTTCACCGATTTGTCCGGGATGGCCAATCAGGAGCGCTACTATCGCGTAACATCGCCCTGAGCCAGACTGGCTTTCGCCCGGGACAATTCGCCAGAGTGCATCAAATCGGCATAGATAAATTTTCTGCGCGATACAGTGACTATTCCCCCTCCAAGACCCCAACCCCATCCTCATCCGCCAGGTCAAACCTTTCTTCTACAGCCTTGGCTGAAGTGGTGGGACAGAGGGCTTGATTTCCAAAGGTTTTTGCAAGGAACAGTGCGTTGCCGCCGATTTGTGTAGTGCCAAGAAAACAGCGGTTTGGGCTTTTGTTCCAAGGGATGGG
>JBEKJO010000039.1:0-45897 GCA_050011195.1 Verrucomicrobiota bacterium
TTGAAAACAGCCGGGGTTTTGACATACACGCCCAAGTAGGCGGCATAGGGGAACATAACGTGGTTGACCAGAAACCCGACGTTCGTGTTGTCCGTGCTGGACGTAAAATCCAGCCAGCCGCCCACCCAAGCTTCATTCCCCAGCGACTTGCCCACGTTGTCGCCATCCCGGTTGTAAACGAGCTGGCCATTATTGTCATCCGCGTACATGAGCCACGCCAACGCTATCTGCTTGCCGTTGTTCATGCAGTAGATGCCCTGAGTCTTTTGTTTGGACCTGGCCAGGGCGGGCAACAGGAGCGCCGCCAGGATGGCAATGATGGCGATAACCACCAGCAGTTCGATCAAGGTGAACGCCGAGACAGCCGAAGCCGCTGTTGCGCGTTCCGATTCCTCGACGGGGGTTTTGGAAGTGTATTTCATGCGCTGCCTGGTCTGTTAACGCGTTACTAAAACAACAGCGTGATTCTGAATCACGTATTTCTTTCCGGCGGGCGGCGGGGGTATTTGGACCTGGGATTTGGCGACAAACTCTTCAAAGTCCTTAGGCACGCTCCGGGTGCTGACGACGTACTTGCGCAACTCGCGGGACAGTTGATTTAAGGTTGCGCTCATGTCGTTATTCTCCGGCGGGGCAATCGTCGCGGGAGTATAAGGCATGGGAACCGGCGCTCCGGGCGAACGCACCGACGCAGCGGCGGGCGCTGACTGGTCTGGCGGTGCTGCGCTGGACGATCCCCCGGCACTCGGTCCAGGACCATGCTTCTTGCATCCCCCCGCCAGGGTGGCAAGCAGCAGCAGCGCGCACAACACGCAGCGGTTTGCCGGGATCATTCAATTGCCCTCCCCCTGCCCCGGTTGGGCAGGACGGCTGCCATACCAGACATTGCCCGTAAATGGAAAAACAAGGTCTGCATCAGAACATCACATGCAATAATCTAGCCAAAGTATGGCGGCTTGCATGTCATCAAAATAGGGGACAGGGGGAGGTTCGAATCAAGAGATTGGGAGCGGCCTGTCTCTGTATGGGTGCCCTTCATCAAGGATTTCGCCGGCGGCGCGAATTCTTTGAAAGGCGCAGGTTCTGTTCGATCAGCCGGCAGCGTTGCTGCACGCAAAGGGAGGAGCGCGTTGCGTCCGCCGGCGTGTTCAGGACGTAGTCCAGCAACCGGTCCACCGTGGTGGTAGCGGCGTGGGTGCGCGTGTCCGAGGAGCCGTAGTAGAGGAAAACGTCACCGTTGGGACGCGCCACCCAGCCGTTGGCGAACACAACATTCGACACGTCACCCACGCGTTCCTCGCCTTGAGGCGCGAGCAAATAACCACCCGGCTCCTTGAGGAGGCTGGCGGGATGGTGGAGATCGCAGAGGAACAGGTAGAGCACGTAACGCATGCCCGCCGCGGTGTTGCGGACGCCGTGCGCGAGGTGCAGCCAGCCCCGCTTCGTTTTGATGGGTGCCGGGCCGAGGCCGTTCTTGCCTTCTTTAATCGTGTGGTAGGAGCGCGGGTCAATGATCTGCTCCTGACCAATCGAGGCGTTCGTGATGTCTTCGCATAAGCCCCAGCCGATGCCGTCGCCGGCGCCGGTGGCGGCGAAATCGGTCATGGGACGCGTGTAGAAGGCATACTTGCGGTTGACGAATTCGGGGTGCAGGACGCAGTTGCGCTGGTGCAGCGAATTCGTCTTGAGGTCGGGCAGGCGTTCCCAGCTCACGAGGTCCCTGGTGCGCGCGATGCCGCAGCGGGCGACGGCGGCGGAGAGATCTCCCGGGCGGGAGTCATCGTGCCGCTCGGCGCAAAAGAGGCCGTAAATCCAGCCGTCCTCGTGGCAGACGAGGCGCATGTCATAGACATTGGTTTCCTGGGCCTCGAAGTCGGGCAGGCACACCGGGTAATCCCAAAACTCGAACCGGTCCACGCCGCTTTTGCTTTCGGCGACGGCGAAGAAGGACTTGCGGTCCCAGCCTTCGACGCGCGCCATGAGGACAATGTTTCCCTTCCATTCCATCGCGCCGACGTTGAAGACGCTGTTGATGCCGAGCCGGGTCATTAGATGCGGGTTGGCGGCATGGTTGAAATCGTAACGCCAGGACAACGGCGTGTGTTCGGCGGTCAGCACTGGGAATTGGTAGCGGTCGAAAATGCCATTGCCGTCCTTCTGTTTGGGGTTTGGCCGTTGCAACAGCTTCCGGTGCTGCTGCTCCAGACGCTTCAGTTTCAGGTCGAAGTTCTGTTTATTCATGAGCTTTGAGTTGGGCCGATTTGTTTCAGGCGGCGCAGCGTTTCGAGGCAAGCCCGCGAACCGTGATAAGGGCCCTTCCATTCGCTGACTTTTGGCAAGTCAGGGTCGGGGCGGCCGTCGGCGTTGATGCGCCAGAACCATTCGCCGTGGACGCGGTCAACGAGGTGTTGTTCGAGGTAGTTCCAGACGCGGCGGGCGGCTTCGAGATATTTCGCATTGTCCGAGAGCTGGAAGGCGTTGATGAAGCCGACCACCGCCTCGGCCTGTGGCCAGCATTCCTTGCGCCGGTCGATGATTTTCCCGGCTTTGCCCTCGTAACACAGTCCGCCGTCGGCATCGAGGCCCTCATTAAGCACCATCTCGGCAATTCGTAGAACCACCTCCCGCACTCGCCGGAGCAGCGCCGCGTCTTCGAGGACTTCCGCCGCCTCCCACAACAGCCAGCTTGCTTCGATGTCGTGGCCAAAGGTGTAGGTGTCCGAGCGCACTTGCCATTGCTCGTCGAAAAAGTGGTGCAAATGCCCGCTATGAGCGTCGAGGATGCGCCGCTCAAATATATCGATCAGTTCGTGTAACCGCCGCTCGACACGCGGTTCCTTCCAGACGCGACACAGGCTGGTGTAAGCCTCCAGCACGTGAAGATGGCTGTTCATCGACTTCTTCTCGTTCAGGTCTTTGTCGCTGAGCCGCACGTCGGCGGCCTCGGACCAGTCGCGCCGGCGCATTTCCCAATAGCCGCCGAACTGCGGGTCATGCGCATGGCGTTCAACCAACTCAAATAACTCTTTCGCCCTATCTAAAGCGGCGGCCTCGCCGAATGCCTGACAATACTCGGCGAGTGCGTAAATGTAAAAGGCCTGGCCATAAGTCTTCTTCGAGTCATCCTGCACGCGCCCTTCACCGTCGAGCCGCCAAAAAGCGCCTCCATACCTCGGGTCCCAAAACCCCTCCATCACCACTGCAAAAGCACGGTGGGCCATTTCCCGGTAAAGCGGCCGGGGCTGCGCGCGAAAAACAGCCGAGAAGGTCCACAAGATGCGGCTATTGAGGATGAGGCCTTTGGGCTGCGAGCGGTCCACGCGCAAATCGTTCGACATCCAGGCCAGCCAGCCGCCTTGCTCGTGGTCCAGCGCAGGTCCGGTCCAAAACGGCAGGATATGGCCAAAGAGCTGGTCGTGGACTCGGCCGGCGAATTCGCTCACGCTTTGAGGGATCATGGCCTTTTACAAATGGTTGACCCCCCATCCCGGCGAAGCCAAGCGTCGTCGTCTAACATGGAACAGAATCTTCAAGGCCATAGCAGAGCGGGCTCTCAAGGAAACCAGTCATCTCTTGAGTCAGGGTACGATGCCGGCCCCAGCTCACATGTCATCAAAATTCATTACTCAATTTCCCCTCGAAATTGAGCGGCGCAGCAGGCAGTCTCCTGCGGTGTATCTCATGCTGCGTCCAACCCGCGTCACCAGGGCTTATGAGACCTCGCTCGCCGCGCGCTGCATGAACGACCGAAGGCCAATGACTCTGCCGCCCTCGAGGATGCGCCCGACTCTATGAAGCTGCACGCCGTTGATATCCTCATCATCCTCGGCTATTTCCTGACGGTCATTCTGATCGGTCTTTGGGTTTCGCGGCGCGGGGCGAAGGATTTGGACTCCTACTTCCTTGGCAGCAAGTCGCTGCCCTGGTACCTGCTGGGTATTTCCGACGCCTCCGGGATGTTTGACATCAGCGGAACGATGTGGATGGTCTATATCCTGTTTGTTTATGGGCTGAAAAGCATCTGGCTGCCGTTTTTGTGGCCGGTATTCAACCAGATCTTCCTGATGATGTTCCTGAGCGGCTGGTTAAGGCGCTCCAACGTTCTCACGGGCGCGGAATGGATCCAGACCCGCTTTGGTCGCGATACCGGCGCCAGCCTGGCCCATTTGAGCGTGGTGTTCTTTGCGCTGGTCAACGTCATCGGCATGCTCGCCTACGCGTTCAAGGGCATCGGCAAGTTCGCCGTCGTCATGTTGCCGTGGCGTTTCACCGGAGCGACCGACGGCCTCTTCACCGACGAGAACATTTACGCCATCATCATCCTCGGTCTGACTTCCCTCTACGCCATCAAAGGCGGCATGGTCAGCGTCGTCATCACCGAGGTGATGCAGTTCACCATCCTCACGCTAACCTCCATCGTCATCGGCATCATTGCCATTTGCAAAGTCTCGCCCGCCATGATTCAGAATGCGATTCCCGCCGGCTGGGCCAACCCGTTTTTCGGCTGGAAACTCGGCCTCGATTGGACCGGCATCCTCGATAAAGTGAACGACGCCATCCGGCAGGACGGCAACGAATTCTTCATGATCATTTTCGGGATGATGTTCTTCAAGGGCGTGCTGGCCAGCCTGGCCGGCCCGGCGCCAAACTATGACATGCAGCGTGTGCTGGCCACGCGCAATCCGCGCGAGGCTTGCATGATGAACGGCATGGTCAACGTGGTGCTGTACTTTCCGCGCTACATGATGATCACCGGCATAACGATTCTGGCGCTCGCGTTCTGCCTGCCGCAGCTCCGCGGGATGGACAAGCCGGACTTCGAGAAGCTGCTGCCGATTGTGTTGAGCCAGTACGTGCCCGCCGGGGTCGTCGGCTTCCTGTTGGCGGGACTGATGGCGGCCTTTATGTCGAATTTCGCCGCGACCATCAACGCCGCACCGGCCTATATCGTCAATGACATCTACAAGCGCTTCATCAATCCCAACTCATCCGGGCGGCGGGAAGTGCATCTGAGCCGGCTGGCGTCCCTGGCGGTGCTGCTCGTGGGCATTCTGTTCGGCCTCCTGACCACGCGCATCACCGGCGTGATGATGTGGATCGTGGGCGCGCTTTACGGCGGCTACGTGATGGCCAACGTGCTCAAGTGGTATTGGTGGCGGTTCAACGGCTACGGCTATTTCTGGGGCATGATGACGGGCATTATCAGCGCTATGTTCGTGCCCGAGCTGGCGGTAAAGCTCGTCGGTCACGACCTCAACCCGCTCTACACCTTCCCCGTGATCTTCAGCCTCTCGGTAATCGGCTGCCTCCTCGGCACACTCTTGAGCAAGCCGGAGGACGACGCCATTCTGAAGCAGTTCTACAAGACCGTGAACCCGTGGGGCGCCTGGGGGCCCATTCGCGATCAGGTCATGCGGGAAGACCCGGCCTTCCAGCCCAATCGGAACTGCGGCCGGGATTGCGTCAACGTCATGGTCGGGATTGTTTGGCAGTTATGCCTCACGGCCCTGCCCATCTATCTGGTATTGCGGCAATGGTCATGGGTGGGTGCAATCGTCGCCACGCTCGGCGTCACTTCACTCATCATCAAATTCAACTGGTACGACAAACTGGAAAAGGCTCCAGCCGGGAGGGTTCCCCGCGAGCAGCCGCTGCCGGCCCAAACCACCACGAGATAATGAAAACCCTCTCGCTGGTGTCCGCCGCATTCGTCGCGATTCTTCCGTTCTCTGAGTCTCGCGCCGAATCCGCCTTTCGTGACTTCATTACTGTCCGCAGCGGCCAGTTGATGGAGGGCGACGAGCCGTTCCGTTTCATCTCATTCAACATCCCGAACCTGACCTACATCGAAGACGACATGCGGTTTGAGCAGTTAAGCGGCTTCCGGTTGCCGACGGCTTTCGAGATCGACGACGCCCTGGCGACCATCCAGCAAATGGGCGGTCGCGTGGCGCGCACCTACGTCCTCTCCGTGCATAAGACGAATGACCCGCCCGACCTTCCCCGGCATATTCTGGGCACCGCCAAACTCAACGAGGAGGCGATGGTGGTGTTCGACCAGGTTCTGGCAACCGCGAATCGGCGGGGTGTGCGCCTGATCATTCCGTTCATCGACCAGGCGAGTTGGTGGGGCGGCATCGAAGAGTTCGCCGGCTACCGCGGGAAATCCAAGGACGAATTCTACACCGACCCGCAGGTGAGGGAGGACTACAAGCGGCTGGTCAGCGTGATCCTGCACCGTGTGAACACGCGCACCGGCGTGCGTTACATGGACGACAAGGCGGTGCTGGCGTGGGAACTGGGCAATGAATTGAAGGCGCCCACAGCCTGGGTGCGTGAAATGGCCCCGTATGTCAAGCAGCTCGACCGGAAACATCTCGTGGCCGAAAGCTATTTCACCGACCCGGATAATGCCGGGGTGGACATCGTGCAGGACCACCTCTACCAGGGTGACCCGGTCCGGATGATCCAACAGATTCAAGCCAGCGTGAGACGCGCGGCCGGCCGCAAAGCCTATATGGTCGGCGAGTTCGGCTTCATCACCACTGAAGGCATGCGCGCCATCATGGACACGATTCTTCAGGAGCCTGCCATCTGTGGGGGCCTGATCTGGTCCTTGCGCTTCCATAACCACGATGGCGGCTACTATTGGCACCATGAGCCTCACGGCGGCGATTTCTTCAAGGCCTACCACTGGCCCGGCGGCCCGGCGGGCGAACCCTATGACGAAACGCGCTTCATGCGCATCGTCAGGGAAAGGGCCTGGCAAATTCAAAACCGGCCCGCCCCTGCGCTCGAAGCGCCCGCCGCGCCCGAGCTTTTCAGCGTGACTGACGGCGGCATTGTCACCTGGCGAGGTTCAACGGGCGCTGCCGGCTACGACCTGCAGCGCGCCGACAGCCCGGCCGGCCCCTGGCAGACCATCGCCTATCAACTCACGGACGACGCTGCTCAATACCATCCGCTCGCCGTGGACGAGTGCGCGCCGCCCGGACGGAGCCTCTGCTACCGTCTGATCGCCCGCAACGAGGCCGGTTGGTCAAAACCGTCCGCGGTCGTCGGCCCGGTGAGAATCCGTTGTGGCACGCTGGTGGACGAGTTAAGGAACCTGTCACGCACCTATCGCCAGAGCGGAAAGCTGGAGTTAAGGAGCAACGACGCGCGCAATTACAAGGAGGATTGCCACCGCCTTTGGGGCGCGCCCGGCGCATGGATAGCCTACAAGGTCCCCGGCCGGATCACCGCCGCGCGGGTCTATGCCTTCGGCGAGCAAGGCCAACCCGCCATCGAATTTCTGGCCGGCAGCGATGGTGGAAAAGGCGAGGCGCTACCCGCGCGCACACAGGATTTCTACGCCGGCAAGGAAATGTACAACTTCCACTGGCCGCGGCTTTACACGCTCGATGCCCTGACCGGCAACAGCCCGACTGTGACCATCCGGTTTCAAAAGGAGACGCAGATCTCACGCGTGGAGATCGAGTACCAGTAGAGGAAGTCCCCCATCTGAAATTGTTACGGGGTTCTGATGCGATAGAAGGACCGGCTGTTGGTCGCGACGGTATCGGTATAGGAAGCCGTGCCGGTGGGGAGGCCGCCCGGGGAATAACCGGTGATCAGGGTTGACCAGTGGACGAGGTCCGTGCTCTTGAGCACCGAGCAGGTGGAGCCGGGATTGGCGGTCCACTGGAGGGTGAAGTTGTTGCCGCTGAGATATGACATCGCCGGGGTGAATTGGGGCGGTTTCAGGCCCACCAATTGAACATTGTCCAGCCAGAAGGCCGCCGTGCCGACACTGGTCGCGGCAAATAACTCCGCCAGGTAAATGCCGATGCCGCCGTTAGTGGAGTATGCGGAAGCGGGATTGATGGGCGCGGAGACATGCGCCCAGCCGCTGGTTGCGGAATTGGGAATGTAAACGTTGCTGTAACAAATCGTCGGAAAGCCCAAATAGCCCGGATTGGAGGTATTCATGGCCCCGATGGCGATGCCGGGAGAACCGAGGCCGGGATTCGAGTTGAATTGGTCCAGTGTGACCGTGGATGCGTTGTCCCACTTCACGTCGAAATCCACGGAGGCAAAATTGGTGAGCCATAAAAGGACTTCGCTATCACAAAAGCAGCAGCTTTCAAAGGTCGCGGTTAGATTGAAAGGCCCGCCCTGCGAAAGATCGAAACTAACGTGACATGAGCCGCCGCCATTGCCGGTGTCGTCCTGGGTTGGATCGAAAGCCAGTGTCACCGGCGAAAGGCTGTTCCAGCCGCAGATGCCGAAGTCGAAGGTTTGGAGCACCCAATTGGTCGTCTGGGCGCAAATCGTCTGCACCGCGCCTGCCAACAGCAGGACGCCTAAGGCGAATCGAAAGCGACTTGGAAGAAAGGCTGCTTTCATAAGTGTCAACCTTCAGCCACCCCCCTTACGGCTGCCACACGGCGCGCCAGAAGTTGACCGCTGCCCTTGCCGGCACTGGATTGGTGAGGTTAAGCGTGCTGCCGGCCAGCGTGTTGGTCGAGACGGCAGTCCAGGCCTTGAGATCGCTTGAACTCTCGAGGGCATAGCGCACACCCGCTTGGCCCTGGAGCTGCAGGATCAACTGGCCTCCGGGCTTGGGCGCCGGCGCTAACACCGCCAGGCGCGGGGCCGTCGGCGCGAACGTGAAAAGCGTCAGCGACAAAGGTGGAAAGCTGTAGCTGAATCCGGCGCTGGCCGCCGGGAAATTTGTCGTCGCGAGGTCCCGCGCCTGGGCGGTGCCGTTGGTCTGTGCAGCATCGTCTTGCGGAATGCCGTAGGAACAGATCGTTGTCGCCGAACCGGGCATGAAACCGCTCAGGGCAACCTGCGCGTTGAAATGGGTGGTCGTGTCTTTGTTGAGCACCAGCGCCTTGAGGGCACCGCTCTGACCCCGGACGCCGTAGGCCGAGAGCAGCAGGTAATCGCTCGAGGCGCTGACGACGGTGTCGCCGGGCTGGGCGAAGTACTGCATGAGCTTGGCGGCAAAGAAAGTCGGATGCAGCGTGTTCAGGCCGTTCACCATGCCCAGGTCACCGTAAGTGCGCCAACCGTAGAGGGTGTCATCGAAGCAGCCGCTGGTATTGGTGCCGTCCCGCAGATCCCACCACATCAAGGAGTTAAACTCGGTTTGCATGAGTTGGCCGAGGCTGTCGGCGTAGTACACGGCGTTGACCAGGCTGGTGGATTGTTTGCCCGAAGCGCCCGAGTCGCTGTTGTTCTCGGTGCAGAGCAGCTCGACGTTTGCCCCCGCCGGGCTGAGATAATCCGTGAGTTGCTGGCGCAGGTCGGCTGCGTCCAGCGCCCACTGCGTCGAGCACTGAAGCAGGAGCACATCACTGTCGGAGCCCCTGGGGTTGTTGCTGTCGGTCCACTCAGGGTAGCGGTGATGGATGGCGAAGTCCGGCGCGATCCCGAGGCTCTGGAGCGTGGCGAGCATCACCGGCGTCCAGCCGTAATTGGTCGTGCCGGTGCGCGGGTTGATGGCGTAGTGATTGGTGTTGTTGCTGTAACTCGACTCGCCGGGTGTGACCACGACGCCGATCTTGATCGTGCTATCTACGGCCTTCATCAGATGGAGATAATCCCGGGCGCGCGTCGCGTAGGTGTAAGGATCGTTGGGGACGGCGTTGCTGTCGGTTTCCCAAGTGCCGTAACATTCGTTGCCGATTTCCCAATACTTGAAGCCGAGCGGCGCGGACCGCGAGATGCGGAGGAAGTTCCTGCCGTCGTCCTGCGCCAAAGGCGCGGCGGCGCGCAGCGAGGCCCAGTAGCCCACACAGATCCAACCCATCCCGAATTGATCCACACCAAGCGGCAGGAGATTGGTGGTCGAGCCGTTGGCATAGGCGACCCAGGCGGCGGCCTCGTTGGTGGAGCCGGTGCCATAGTTGACGGTGGTGATGACCTGCGCGCCGATGTTGGTGGCAACATGCGCCAAATTGGCGAATGAAGTTGGCCAGGCCCAGGTGTTGCCGATGGATTCACCCGTGACCCAGTGGTATTCATCCGAAAGCGAGCCGCCCATGCACCGCAGGGCCCGCGTGCCCATCTCCTGAAGCAGCGAAATGGTGTCGGGCGTGTCGAAATTGCCGTCCCACATCGCGGTATTGACGCCGGCCCAACGCGCATCCACAGACCGAACCGCCTGGGTGGCGTTGAAGCTCAGGTGTGCCAGCGCCGGCGCCGGGGCGGCCACCAACTGGATGTCATCCACGTAAAACGTCGGCTGGGCCGCGCCGATTCGATCTTGAATGACAAAGCCGGTGAAGTTGGTCTGGTTGGCCACGCCGAGCGCGGACAGCGGGACGATGAATTGCTGCCAAGTGTTAGTCTGCAAAGTGCCGAGCGAAACGGATTGGCTTTGCCAGGCATTCAGGCTGCTGCCAATGTGCAGCATGCCCCAGAGTTGGAGCTTCTGCCCGCCGGCAGCGCCGCCGTTAAGCCAAAGACTGAGGTTGGTGTAGAGGCCACTGTTGAAGTCGGAGTGGTAAATCTGAAGCCCCTGCCAGGGCGAGGCGATGGTCACCGCCACCGAGGCGGTGCCGGAGTGGACCGGCGCGGGATTGGCGTAGTCGAGCGTCGCCCAACCCCAGTCCTGGAAACCGTTGACGAGGTAGTCCGCATAAACGGGCAGCGGCGCCTGGGCCGGCGCCTCCCACGCCAGCGACAGCGCCAACCCGCCCACTACTAATCCCAAGGAGTGAAGGATTCGCATTGTCGGCGTCCGTTCGCTGAATCCAAAAAAAAGGGGCGCCGATACTCGGCGCCCCAGTGAGCTTAGTCAGCCAGTTACGACAGCCTCACTGCGGAACCGGGACTGGGCTGCTGGTGTTGGACGAAACGGCGTTCGTGGTGGTATCGGTAGCCGTGATCGTCCAACTGCCGGTAACACCGAACAGGAAATTGCTGGTCGTTACGGTTCCGCTCACCAAGGTGACGTTGGCCGTATAGGCCAGGGGATCGTTGCCGACGATCTGGACATTGTCGTTGCACGACGTCATGATGTGCCAAGCGGCATCGCAGGCATTGATGGTAACGCCAAACTCGGTGTACGTTGTTTCCGGGAGCGGCGTGCCGATCTTGCCGGTAAGCGTGCCCGGGGCGTTGGTCTCGCCCGGCACCAACACTTGCAGTTGGGTCGCGGGCAGGTTGGCCCCCATGAAGAAGACCTGATTCGAGCTGGTCAAGAAACCCTGTTGGACGCTCTGGGAGATAAAGGACTTTTCGATAATGTTCCAACCATAACCGTTGAAGAAGATGGGAGCCAATCCCATCGGGAACCAGTTCGTGGAGTTGCCCGCCCGGCCCAAGTCCGAGATGGCGTACGCGGCGTAATTGTTGGCCGGCAAGGACCAGTTCACGTAAAAGAGCGCGTCGGCGGGCACGACCCAGATGCCGGCTTTATCGCCGGCCGCCCCAAGGCTCCACACCGCTGTGTTCAATGGGTCCGTGGCGAACCAGTCACTGATGGCAATGGGTGGTGTTTCGCTCAGATTCGTAATCGAAACATTGGCAAAGGTCGCGCTGAGATTGGTGACGTTGTTGGCGTTGTTGGGCATGATGCCGAAGTAGGCGTACATCGGGTCCGCAAATTGAGCCGCGTCCCCGGCCGGCATGGTGATGTTGGTGGTGGCGCCTGGAATACTGATAGAGATGTTCGTGTTGTCAGTGAAGGTCATGCTATAAGTGCCGAGCATGTTCGTGCCCGTGAGGTCGCACAGGACGTTGGTGCCGAAGATTTGATTGCCCCAAGTTCCCAAACTGCCCGGCCATAGGGTCTTATACATAAATTTCAACTCGCCCAGCCCAGCGGCATTATTTTGAATCTGGACGAAGACCGTGTTCGTGGCATTCCAATCCACCGTGGCGTCGCTGGGGCCGTTCGGCAGGCCGGCGCAGAGGAACATCTGGCATTGGTACCAGGGATTGCTGGTCCCCGGATAGTTGGTGATGGTCAGCGCGTAAGTCACCGGGCTGGAAGCGCCAACCCACGAGGCCTGTTCGAGGCAGTAAACGTTTTGGCGCGTGCCATTTCCGTCTTTGACGGTCGTGGCAAACTGCAAACCCGGCGCCGCCACTGGGGCCATGCTCATCTGCACCGGCGCGGGTGGCGCAGGGTTCACCAGCACTTCCAGGTTGTCAAGGTAGGCGGTCCAGGTGCTGGGCATGTTGCCACCCGACCACATGTCGAAGTCAATGGCGATGATGGCATTAAGGCCCACCGTTTTATCATCAATAGGCAGGACGACATGAGTCCAGTTCGTGGCCGTTTTCGGGATGGTGTAGTATCCGACATTGACGATGGCCCCCCCGCTCCATCCCGGTGTGGCGAAACCCACCGCTACCGTCCCAAAAGTGCCATCGTTCCCTAAGGCCGTGCTTGGGTCCACCATAATATCAAAGATCACGTCTTTGTATTGCGTGCCGTCGAGCGTCTCGGAGCCATCCCACTGCCAGCCATAATCGAATCCGGCAAAGATATTGAATTGGTCGCCGCCGTTACCCGTGAAGGGCACAACGATTTCCAGGGAGCCCGAGCCGGGGTCGTTGGTAGTGCAGTTGTTGGCGCTCCATGAAAAGGTTGGCGACAGCCCCCACCAAGTGGTCCAGGGGCCGGCGGTGCCGGAAGTGTCGAAGGTTTGCATCCAGGTGGTTTGAGCCAAGCCGACGCTGGTCGAGCCAGCCAATATTAAGCCGAATAAGGCTGAGGTGAACCAATGCTGCATTTTTGTGTTTATTTTCATATTTAGTCCTTTTGGGGATTAAGGTTTAGGGATTTAGTCCGCTTTGACCAAACCGGCCACGCCGCAGTCGCAACACGGGGAAGCATTGCACGTAAGCCAGTGCTTACCCGCGCTGCGAAGCGGGACGTGGCGCAAGTTTGCTGCCGAGCGGATTGGGTATTCATAACGGCAAACGGTCAACTGCCGGCCATATTAACAGGAACGCAAAGAATGACATGTCATTAAAACAGATGACAGAGCGGATTAACCGCGGTCACCGGACTCGGGTGGCGGCGGGCGCTTTTGGTTCGCCGTCCGAAAGGTGAGCGTATTTGGCCACCGCTTGAGCGCGCGAACGGACGTGGAGCTTTTCATACATGCGCCGGATGTAGGTATTGACGGTGGGCACGCTGATGTTGAGCCGCTCGGCAATTTCCTTGTAGAGATAGCCGCGCGCCAGCAGTTCCAGCACTTCCTGTTCGCGCGGCGAAAGCCCTTCGCCCGGTGGAACGGGGGCGGACGTTTGCTTGAAACACTGGACGACTTTGCGCGCAATGTTGCTGGTCATCGGCGACCCGCCGCGATGGACATCCCCCAGCGCGTCGAGCAATTCTTCCCGGGGCGTCTGTTTCAGCAAATAGCCGGTGGCACCCGCCGAGAGCGCATTGTAAATGTGGTCCGCATCCTCATAGACCGTGAGCATCACGAACTGGGTCGCCGGCAGCGCCGGCTTCAGTCTGCGGACCGCCTCGACGCCGTTCATGCCGGGCAGGTTGATGTCCATCAGCACCACGTCGGGCTTTTTCTCCGGCAGGAGCTTGAGCGCGCTCTCGGCATCTCCCCATTCACCGGCGAGCCGAAAGCCGGAGGCGCGGCCGATCCAGCCCGCCAGAATCTTTCGCGCCTGGGCGTCGTCCTCGACAATAGAAACAGCCACTGCCATGCCTGAGTTATAACACAGTCCTACGGGGAATGACTGTCATCTGTTTTGATGACGCTCCGGGCCCAGGCTTTGACCACCACGACGAGCTTGGCGCGCGTTCCCTCCCCGGGCGCGGTGTCCCAGCCACAGCAGCCGCCGATTTCCTCGAGGCGCTTCTGCATGTTGGTCAAACCATAGCCGCCGGCCAGCCGCTGGCCGTCTCCCGGCTCCGGGGCCGGGTTCTGACCCGGATGCCAGGTGAACCCGCGGCCATTGTCGGCGATGACCAGCATGAAGCCTTCCGGGCGCAGTTCCAGAGACAGGTGCACTTCGGTGGCCTGCGCGTGTTTGACCACATTGTGCAACGCTTCTTTGAAGGCGAGGAAAACATTGTGCCGTATCTCCGCCGTCAACGGCAGGGCCGGCAAATGCAACGGCACATCCAGCCGGCAACGAATCCCCGCCGCGTTCAGGAAATGCTGCGCGAACCGGCCAAGATAGGTGACCATACTGTCCAGGGTGTCGTGCCGGGGATTGACGGCCCATACAATTTCATCCATCGAGCGCGTGAGTTCGCGCGCCGTGCTGTAGATCTGGTCCAGGTCCGCTCCGGCCCGGTGCCCGTTCTCCAATTCGCTCCGCACCGATTGGCTCAGCAGGGTGATGCGAGTCAGACTCGCGCCCAGATCGTCATGGATGTCCCGGGCGATGCGGGCGCGCTCTCGCTCGAGCGCGCGCTGCCGCTCCAATTGCTCCAACTTGCGGCGCACTCGCAGGCGCATCACCGATATGGTCGGAACCGCCACAGCCCCGGCGGCGGCGACCGCCAGGGCAATTCTAAACCACCAGGCCTGCCAGACGCGCGGCAAGACGCGGAAGGACAGGGACGCGCCCTGCTCGTTCCACACGTCGTCATTGTTGCAGGCGATTACCCGGAAATGGTAGGTGCCAGGCGGCAGGTAACTGTATTGCGCGATGCGTTTTGTTCCCGCCTCCACCCACTCGCTCTCCAGGCCCTCCAGTTTGTACTTAAAGCGGACCTTATCGGGCGCGGCAAAGCTCAACGCGGTGTAACGCAGTTCAAACCGCTGTTTGCCGGGTGGAATCTGCAAGACCGAAGCGGAATCCGCCACGCGCTCCGCGGCCTTGGGTCCCGGGAATTTGACGGGCTGCCCTTCCACGATCAATTCCTCGATCACGACCGGCGGCGGGACCGTGTTGGTTCTGAAACTGCCGGGATCAATAATCGCCAGCCCCTTCGACGTTGGAAACCACAGCCGACCGTCGGCGGTTTTGCAGACCCCGGGTTGGAACCCGCCGGAACACTTCTGTGACGCCAGGCCTTCCGCCTTGCCATAGCTCAGACAGCGGACCGTTTTGAGTCCCCCGTCGGCGCAACGGTTCAGGTCCGCCTTGCTGGCGCGCAGAATGCCGTGGTGCGAACCCATCCACAAATTGCCGGCGCCGTCCTCGGCAATTTGGCTGATAATGTTGGCCAGCAGCCCCTGCCCGACGCTGATCGTCGCAAACTTCCCCTGCCGCAACCGGCAGAGGCCGTTGTCCGACGTGCCAATCCACAGCGTCCCGTCCGCTTCGGCATACAGCGCCAGCACAAAATCACTGCTCAGCCCATCCGGCTTTCTGAATTGCTTCAACGCGCCCTCCCTCAAACAACCCAGTCCGCCCCCCAACATGCCGAACCAAAGTGTGCCGTCCGGTGATTCGACCATCGCCCGCACATCGGGCAAAGCCAACTGTTCTTTCCCCGCAGACCAGGTCAGTTTGCCCGCCTCGTAGCGGTGCAAACCGGCCGTCGTCCCAATCCACACCTCACCCTGTTTCCCCTCATACAAGGCCACGACCGGTGCGGTGATAGGGCTCAACTCGACGGGCGACTCGAACCGCTCTCCCTTTTTTACCATCAGCCCTCCGCCCCACGTGCCGACGAGAATTTCGTGCCGCCGTGTTTCCAATACCGACCACACAAAGAGGTTGGCCAGGCCGCTGGCTTCGGTGAAACTGGTCCAGCGGTCTCCCTCGAAATGGTACAAACCGGCGCCTTCCGTGCCGATCCAGGCGTCGCCCTCCGGCCTCACCACGAAAGACAATACCGCCCGTCCCTGCCAGTCATCGGGCGGGTTGAGCATTTTGACCTTTCGGGGGCGCAAGACGTCCAGACCGCCGCCAGTGCCGATCCAGATGTTGCCCTCATGGTCCTCGCAGAGGGACCGGACCCAATCATGCGAGAGACCGTTGTTGCGGGTGAAATGCACCGGTTCGGCGCCCGGCGTCAGCAGATAGAGTCCATCCCTCACCGTACCCGCCAGCAGCATTCCCGACCGCGTTTCCAACAGCTCGGTCACAAAACCCTGCTCGCAGGGGCAATCGCCCAGGTCGGTCGCCCAGCGGCCTTCCCGCCATTTTCGGAGGCGTCCATTCCCCATGACCCAGAGGCCCCCATCCCGCGCCGGAACGACTCGCTCGAAGAAGTTCGTCCCCTGGGTACCCTCGAATCTGAAGGGGACAAGCTGGCCCTGGTCGAGGGTGGTCACATTGCCGTTCGCCGCAATCCACAACTTGCCGTCGGGTTCTCTGCTCAAGGAGGCCTTGCGGCTCCCCGAACGGCCGCCGGGAACTTCAAGCACCTGCCCGTCGCGCGGCCGGAACAGCAGCCCGTTGTCGTTCAACAACCACAAATCCCCGTTCTCGTCCATGCTGATCGCCTCGAGCGTGCCTCCCACCCAGCCGTGCGCCCGGCCCATCGGCCGAAATTCGCCGCCGCTCAACCGGGTGAGCTCACCGCTTTCATGGCCAATCCAGAGCACCCCGTCGCGGTCCTCGTACAAGCTCGTCACCCGGCTGTTCAGCAGCCCTGGCGTGGTCGCCGAGTCGAACACCGTCACCCGCACGCCATCGAAACGGAGCAGGCCGGTGTAGGTCCCCAGCCACAGATACCCATCGCGCGACTGCACCACCGCGGTGACCGGATTTTGTTCCAGGCCCTCCCCCACCTGCCAGACATCAAAGGAAAATTGTGAAGTGCCCGTGCCCGGAGCGGCCCGAAGCTCAAGCCCGCCAGCCGCCCCACCCAACCATATCACCGCAAGCAGGAACCCGGCGCAACTCATTCGATTCCGGCATGACGGTAGCGCGATCACGCGCCGAGTCTCGCCAATTCTCCGATGAATGGCAAGATCGCTTCCTTGAAACGGTGACGGCGCCGGCGCGGGTCGCCGGCTTGAACCGCGTCAAATCCCCTAACCTTGACAACCCTTTTCCATGAACCAATCCCGGTTCATGGAGACAGGATGACGACCCGGTAGAAGCATTGCGCCTGGAGCCACGCACCTGTGTCAGGAATCTGGATCGGCGCGCCCGTTCCAGCCACGTTGTTCGTTACTGGCAACCAGTTTGCCGGGCTTAAACTCGGCGAGCGCTCAACCTCGTAGGTCTGGCCAACTTGGCTGGGGAAGCTGATCACGAACGTATCGCCGCCTCCGAGACCGCCGCCCAACGGGAATGTGCCAGTGGCACTGACAACGGTGGCAAACGTCCAGACCGGCCCGGTCGTGACGTAGGTTCCGGCCATCTCATCCACGCGCCAGTAAAAGCGGCCGCAGGAGGCCAGCGTGCCCGGAGTGTAGTTCGTGACCGCCAAGCCACCCATGAACTGGGGAGAATTGGTGTTGGCGTTCACGACGGCGTTGGAACTCGTCCCGAAATACACGCGGTGCAACGTGGCATTGGTTCCCGCCTTCCAGCTCAGACTCGCATTGGTGGCTACGCCGGTCGCCCCGCTGGCCGGGTTCGGATTGCTCGCCGGCCCGGCCAGCAAGGGGGTCGTGAACGTCCAGACCGCGCCGGTCGTAGTGTACGTAGCGTACGCGCCCGCCATCTCATCCACCCGCCAGTAATAGCTGGTGCTGTAGGCCAGCGTGCCCGGAGTGTAGTTCGTGACCGTCAGGCCACCCATGAACTGGGGAGAATTGGTGGTGGCGTTCACGACGGCGTTGGAACTCGTCCCGAAATAGACGCGATGCAAGGTGGCATTCGTTCCCGCCTTCCAGCTCAGACTCGTATTGACGGCTACGCCGGTCGCCCCGCTGGCCGGGTTCGGATTGCTGGCCGGCCCGGGGATGACGGGGGGCAACACAAACAGGGTGATGCTCTGGGCCGGAACCGTGTTGCTAAAAACGCTCCCCGCGAAGCTCAGATTACTAAGCCGCGTAATGACGTTGGAGGAGGTCAGTTGCCACACCTGCGCCGTGCCGCTCGCCAGAAAGTTGGTGAGGGTGAGAGTGGCGGTGGCGCTGGCCGTAAGCTGCTTGTTGATCACCATCACCGTCAGCGCGCCATCCGAGGAGCGCACGGCGGCAAACGACGAAACCAGGTCCACGTTCGTCGAGACCCCGTCGGAAACACTCGTGTCGCCGAAAACGGATTTGTTGCCGTCGTAGTTGCGGTACATCTTCATCGCGTTGTAGGTCGGCGTACCCGTGTCCGGCACCTCCCAGCGCGTGGCCAGGTCCAGGCTTTGCCAGCCGAAGATGCCGAGGATATCCGCCTGGGCAGTGGCGCCATTGATGTCGGCTTCGGCGCCCCAGTTATACTCGGTGACCCCGATCTTGGTGCCCGGATAATAGCTCGCGACCCAGCCCTTCATACGCGGAATGAGCATGATGATGGTGTTGGTTGGCTGCTGGCCGATCCAACTCGGATCCACGTAATTGGTGTCCCAAAACACGCGCGTGCACTGGTTGCGCAGCAATGCAGTAGTAGTGGAAACATCATCACCACTCACATCGCCCTCCTGCGGGTAGCAATGCAACGTGAAGTAGTCCAGTAACCGCGGTCCCGGATTCGTCGTGGCATACTGATGAAACTGGTTGAGCAGCCACGGCATGTAATCCCACCCGCCGTTGGTAGCGCGGTCCTTGTAGCCGGGATTCTGCTGGTCGTAACCACTGTAAAAATAGCCCGACCAGCCCCACTCTTCGGGGCCGAGCACCAGCGCGTTGGGGTCGTTGGATTTCACCATGCTCGCGGTCGCCAGCATTTTGGTCCAGATTTCCTGCATCGTCGGCCCAACCGGATGGATGTCCTGGTGCGTCGAAAACCAGATGCTGTGCTCGTTGTCCATCAGGTAATAGCCCACCCCGCCGTTGGTGGACGCCCCCCAATTGTTCGTCAGATGCCGCACGTAGCCCTGCTCAAAGGCGGTGTTGGTGGGGAAATTCGCATCGTTGGGATTGTTCCAGGTGATGGGCATGTCATTATTGGTGCTGCTGATGCCGTTGCCGGCATCAGTCCTATACGGGTCCACGGAGGTCTGCGGGCCGTATTTGTTCGTGGAATAGCTCCAGAGGATGCTGAAGTTGGTCCCCAGCAGAGGCGCCCAGCCGATCATCGGGATTGTTATCATCGGCTGGGCGCCGCCGCACTTGCTGTTGGCCACGAAACTGTCCGCGTTAGCCCCGGGGGGCATTGAGCTCGAATAATCGGGATAGCTCTCGAAATACCAATCGGCCCCTTTGCCATGGACATTGAGCAGCCAGTTATACGTGGTTTCTTCGTTTCCACCCGACCGGTTCATCGTGAAATTCAGATCCGAAAGCTGGTTCGACGACGCAAAGGCGACCCCGTATATCTGCGGACTGATCGAGTGCCGGTTCAGTTGCGCATCCACGGTGATGGCCACGGGAATGTTCGTCACCGCAGGAGCGCCAGTGGTCAGAATGACGTTGTCCAGCCAATAGGCGCAGGGCCCCGCGTAAGGAGCAGACCCCCACTGGTTCACATAGAACTGGAGGACGAACTGGTTCGCTGTACCCGGATAGGAGGTGCCGAACGGCACGGAAAAGTGCTGCCAGCCGGGCGTGTTGGTGATAGTAACGGTCCCTATGGCGGTCCAACCTTGCCCACCGCTCCAGCTTTGGACGTCAAATTCAATTCTGCCGTAGTTGCCGCTGTCCGTTAGCGTCGAGTTGGCTGTATCAACCATCACGTCGCACTCAAAGGTGCTGTACGTGGCGCAATCAACCGTCTGGTTAAAATCGATTTGCGAGTCCTGCCAGCCGCTTGCATTGGCCCACGGAATAGTGATGTAGGCGGAGCCGCCCGGGTTGCCGGTCGCCGACCAGACGCACGTCGGGGTGACGCCTCCTGTTTGGCTGATGCATGAGACATCGGTCGAGAAATCACAGAGAATAAGGTTTTGGGCCAGTGCCGGGCTGCCGACCAAGACCAGTATGCAGCCGAATAAGCCTGCGGTGAACCAACGTTGCAATTGTGTGTTTATCTTCATGTTTAGTTCTTTCGGGGATTAAGGTCTAACCCCCTTTGACGAACCCGGCCACGCCGCGGTCGCAACACGGAGAAGCAGTGCGCGTGAGCCAGTGCTTGCCCGCGCTGCGAACCGGGATGTGGCGGCCACCCAGCAGGAAAGGAGCGAGACCGCGAAAGCGGACTTTAGATAGCCGGTGAACATGCCGTGAATTTTAGCCCTAACAGAACCTCTGGTAAAGGAGATTTGCGCCCGTACGCAGCGCTGGCCTGTCGTGTCTTTTGACGACATACGCCCGGTCGGGCGGAAGCTACACTGGCTTCTCCAAAAAACGCACTGCCATGAACAAGATTGCTCTTTGTTGCCTGTGTGCCGCGTTGCTTTCTGCGCGAGCCGTTGCCCAGCTCAGCCAAATCAGCGTTAAAGGAAATCACTTTGTGACCGCGGATGGCAAACCGATTGTCTTCCGGGGGCTGGACACCAGCGATCCCGACAAGCTGGAGAGGAATGGACAGTGGAATAAACAATACATTGAAGTGGCGAAGTCCTGGGGCGCTAATATCGTGAGATTCCCCGTGCATCCCGCCGCGTGGCGCATACGCGGGAAAGACAACTATATCAAATTGCTGGACCAGGGCGTTTCCTGGGCCGGAGAAGCGGGCGTGTACGTGATTATCGACTGGCACAGCATGGGGAACCTGTGCGCGGAGCTTTATCCGTCCGGTTACTCGGAGCTTTATCCGTCTGCTTTATATAACACGACCAGGAAGGAAACCTTGGCCTTCTGGAGCACCCTGGCCAGGCATTATGCTGGAAACAGCACCGTCGCCTTCTTCGAGCTGTTCAACGAGCCGGCGGTCGGGGAAAAGTTGGGCGATTGCGCCTGGGCCCAATGGAAAGAAATGATGGAGGAAATCATTGCCACGATCAGGTCAAATGGCGGCACGGCTGTTCCTCTGGTGGCAGGCTTTAATTACGCCTATGACTTGACCCCGGTGGCCCATGCGCCCATTAACGCGAAAGGCATTGGATATGTGAGCCATCCTTATCCCATGAAAGCCAAACCACCCTGGGAACCGCAATGGACGAAGGATTGGGGCTTTGTCGCCGACCAATATCCTGTTTTTGCCACCGAGGTCGGGTTCTGCGCCGCCGATGACAAAAGAGCACACGTCCCCGTTATCGGCGATGAAAGCTACGGTGAGGCGTTGACCTCGTATTGCGACAAAAGGGGCATCTCCTACTCCGTCTGGTGCTTTGACCCGCATTGGGGACCGACCCTGATTCAGGACTGGAGTTTTGCGCCCACACGGCAGGGGGTTTACTTCAAGAAAGCGTTCCACAAGAACCAACCTTAGCTCCCGGCGGCGCAGAGTCCGCCTCCTGGTTCACCCGCACGCCCATCCCCGATACAATCGCCAAACGCTATCCCTGTTGCCATGAGTGAGACCAAAGCGACTTACCGGAACCCGCTCCTGTGGGTCCCCACGAGCTACCTGGCTATGGGGCTCATCTACATCACGGTTTCCGGCGTCGCGAACATCATGTTTAAGAACCTGGGAATGGACAACGCCAGCGCGGCGTTCTGGTCGAGCCTGTTCGTCCTGCCCTATACCATCAAGCCGTTGTGGGCGCCGGTGGTCGAACTCTATAAGACCAAGAAGTTCTTCGTGGTGCTGATGCAGTTCCTGCTGGTCGGGATGGTGGCGGCTGTGGCGTTCGCCCTGCGGCTGCCGCGCGCCAGCTATTTGGTCCCCGTGCTGCTCCTGCTCGGCATTACCGGGCTGGCGGGCGCCACGCAGGACATCGCCTCCGACGGCGTCTATGTCACGACGCTGGGACCTGCCGAGCAGGCGAAGTTTCTCGGTGTCCAGAGCATGTGCTGGAACGCCGGCCCCATCCTCGCCAATGGCGTGCTGGTGCGCGCGAGCGGGATGTTGCACAGTTCGTCAGGGGACTGGGGCCAGGCCTGGATGACGGTCCTGCTCATCATCGCGGGCCTCATAGCGGCGTTGGCCATCTATCACATCCGGGTTCTCCCGCCGGGCGCCAAAGCCCTCGACGCTCCCAGGAGCGTGGCCGACGGCTTGCGCACTTGTGGCCATGCCTTCGCGACCTTCTTCCAGAAGAAAGACATCGTGCTGATGCTCCTCTTCGCGTTCTTCTTCCGCTTCGGCTACGGCTTTTTGGAGAAGATGGCCCCGCTGTTCATGATTGATGACCGCGCCAAAGGCGGCTTGGGCCTTTCCAACCAGACCCTCGGTGATATTTATGGCACCTTCGGCACCGGCGCGTTCATGGCCGGTTCGCTCTTGGGCGGGCTGTTCGTCTCCAGGCGGGGACTGCGTCGGACGCTGCTGGTGCTTTGCCTGTGCATGAACGTCCCGAACGTCGTCTTCGTCTATCTGAGCCAGACGTTGACTCAGAGCTACCCGCTGATTGCAACGCTGGTGACAATCGAAAAGCTCTCCTGGGGCTTTGGCGCCGTGGGACTCATGATCTACCTGATGCACCAGGTCGCCCCGGGGCCGTACCGGACCGCCCACTACACTTTCGGAACAGCGATCATGGGACTTAATATGATGCTGACCGGGATGGTTAGCGGTCGCGTCCAGGAATGGCTCGGCTACCGGACATTTTTCGTTTGTGTGCTGGTCGCCGCCATCCCTTCCGTTCTGGTGACAGTCTGCGCGCCGTTCCACCACCCTGATTCCGCCGGGCCGGGTGCCGAGAAAAAGCCCGATGAAGCAGCCGCACTGGCTTGACCTCGAGCTGCGCCGCCACGCCCTTCACCCATCACGGATTACCGGTCACCCATCACACTGAACCAACATGCGTTACGGACACTTCGACGACCAACGGCGGGAATACGTCATCACTCGCCCGGACACGCCGCTGCCTTGGATCAATTATCTCGGCTGCGAGGCGTACTTTGGCATCATCTCCAACACCGCTGGCGGCTACTCCCTCTACCGGGACGCGCGCCTGCGGCGTCTCACCCGATACCGCTACAACAATGCCCCGTTTGACTCGGGCGGGCGCTATCTCTATATCCGCGATAACGAGAGCGGCGAGTTCTGGTCGCCCTCCTGGCAACCCACACGCGCCACGCTGGATAAATACCAGTGCCGCCACGGCCTGGGCTACACCATGATCGGCTCAACCCATCGCCGCCTCGAAGCCCAGACCTGCTATTTCGTGCCGCTGGGCGAAAACCTCGAAATCTGGAGATTCCAGGTGACCAACCGTCGCCGGAAGCGGGCCAGGCTTTCGGTCTTTTCGAGCATCGAGTTCTGCCTGTGGGACGCACAGGACGACGCCACCAATTTCCAACGCAATTTCAGCATCGGCGAGGTCGAAATCGAGGACCAGGTCATCTATCACAAGACCGAGTATCGCGAGCGGCGCAACCACTTCGCCTGGTTTGCCTGCTCCGCCAAACTGGCCGGCTTCGACACGCAGCGCGACGTATTCCTCGGGCCTTACCGCAGTTGGGACAACCCGGCCGCGGTCGAACGCGGCAAGTCCTTCAACTCCGTCGCGCACGGCTGGGCGCCGCTCGGCTCGCACCACGTCAAAGTGAATCTCGACCCGGGCGAAACTAAAGAAATCCTCTTCGTCCTGGGCTACCACGAGAATCGGGTGGACCAGAAGTTTGACCCGCCGGGGTCGCAGACCATCAACAAGTCCACCGTCAAACCCGTCATCGCCAAATATCTCGACGGCAAAAACGTCGCCTCAGCCTTTCAGGCCCTGCGGGAATATTGGGACGGCGTGCTGGCCATCTATCAGGCGAAGTCGCCCGACCCTCACGCCAACCGCATGGTCAATATCTGGAACCCCTATCAATGCATGGCCACCTTCAACCTGTCGCGCTCGGCCTCCTTCTATGAATCGGGCATCGGCCGCGGCCTCGGCTTCCGCGATTCAAACCAGGACCTGCTCGGCTTCGTCCACATGGTCCCGGCCCGCGCGCGCGAGCGCATCCTCGATCTGGCGGCAACCCAGCTCAAGACCGGTGGCGCCTTCCACCAATATCAGCCGCTGACCAAGCGCGGCAACCACGACATCGGCAGCGGCTTCAACGATGATCCGCACTGGCTCATCGTGGGCGTGGCCGCCTATCTCAAGGAAACCGGCGATTGGAGCATCCTGGATGAGCCGGTGCCCTTTGAGAACGAGCCGGGCTCCGAGCAGCCCCTCTATGAGCACCTGCGCCGCAGCTTCCAATACACCCTCGAACGCCTCGGCCCGCATGGCTTGCCCCTCATTGGCCGCGCCGACTGGAACGACTGCCTGAATCTCAACTGCTTCTCCGACACACCCGGCCAGTCGTTTCAGACCACGACCAACAGGGACGGCAAAGTCGCTGAGTCGGTCTTTATCGCCGGCCTGTTTGTGCTGGCCGCGAAGGAGTTGGCCGCCATCGCGGCGAAACGCCACCTGAACGGCGAAGCCGAACAGTGCCTGGCCGAGGCCGCCAAAATGGCACAAGTCGTTCATCAGCACGGCTGGGACGGCGAATGGTTTGTGCGCGCCTACGATGACTTCGGCAAGCCGATCGGCTCGAAGGTGTGCGACGAAGGCAAGATCTTCATCGAATCGCAGGGCATCTGCATCATGGCCGGCATCGGCCTGGAAGACGGCAAGGCCGCCCTGGCGCTCGAATCGGTGAACCGGCACCTGGCCACCAGGCACGGCATCGTGCTCCAGCAACCGGCCTTCTCGAAGTACTACCTCCACCTGGGCGAAATCTCCTCCTACCCGCCGGGTTACAAGGAGAACGCCGGCATCTTCTGCCACAACAACCCGTGGATCATCATCGCCGAGACGATGGTCGGCAACGGCAACCGCGCTTTCGACTACTACACCCGCATCAACCCCTCGGCGCGAGAGAAGATTGGCCACCTGCACCGCTGCGAGCCTTATGTCTTCGCCCAGATGATCGCTGGGAAAGATGCTCCCACCCACGGCGAGGCCAAGAATTCCTGGCTCACCGGCACCGCCGCCTGGACCTACTATGCGGCCACGCAATGGATCCTGGGCATCCGGGCCGAATATGATGGGCTGCGTATTGACCCTGTGATCCCGGCCAAATGGAAGGGCTTCACCGTCGCGCGCCGCTTTCGTGGCAATACGTACCTCATCGAGGTGAAGAACCCGAACAGAAAACAGCGCGGCGTGAGAAAACTCCGCGTGGATGGAAAGGACATTGCCGCCAACATCCTGCCGGTCTGCCCTCCGCACCCCGAACCCATTCGGGTCGAAGCTGCCCTCGAGGGTTAGCGCCGATCAGGCTCAACCGAGGGCTTGTTCAGCAAACCGCTCAACCGTACCAGGGGCGGGTGCGCTTGGAGTTGGGGCTGGTGACGGCGGCGATGACGCGCCGGGCCAGCTTCGCGTCCTCCTCGATCTGCCAGTCAAACATGCCGACCAGAATAAAGTCGGCCCCGCTGTTGAACGCGTAGGGGAAGCCGGCGCGAGGCTGGATGGCGCCGGCCGCCAGAATCTTGAAGGCGATCCAGGGCTTCTTGACGGTCGCCATGAAGTCGATCACCGCCTGCGGGTCGCTGCACCATGAATTGTCGTGAGGACCCACGGCGTCCTTCTCGTCGGGGCGGGGGGCGGTGTAGTAGTCGTGGGAGTGAAAGGTCTTCTGGTAAAAGTCCGCGTCCAGTTTGGCCTTCTCGCACTCAATAATGACGCGCAGGTCGTGGGCGCCGACGCCGGCCGCGCGCTTCTTCGACTTAATCAACTGGACGGTCTCGCCGACTTTCTCAAACTTGCCTTCGTTGAGCAGGGACTCGGCGGCATCGCCCGTAAGGTGGACGCCCGCGGCGCCCTCATCAATCGCCCGTTGGATCTGAGAGTAACCGCCGCCGGCGTCGAGGCGGACCTGGGCAACCCACTTCATTTTGCCGCCGCGCTTCCAGTGGTTGAAGAGGTGTGAGTTCTCCTGCATGACCCAGGTGTTGATGGCGGTAATGCCGTGGGCCTCGGCCAATTCGAGCGTCTCGCGGATTTTGGCGTCCGTGTTGTAGTGCCGCATGAGAGCGGAGACATAGGCGAGGTCGCGCGAGTGGGACCAGCCGCCGATGAGGTTGCCGCCCAGAATGAGACGGCTGAATTGCTGCCCTCCTATGTTGCCCGTCGGCAGGGCCTCTTGGGGCAAGGTGGCGGTCGAAACGGCGGGAGTGGCGGGAGTTTGGGCAGTAGAGCGGATCGGGCGGCTCAGACCCAATGGGACGGCGGCGGAAGCGATGAGGGAGGATTTCACGAAACCGCGCCGCGAGATTTGCTGTGCCATAAGGTGACGGTAACACTTCGGCGATGAATGGCAAGCAGTTAACCCGGAATTCTCATACCTCGCACAAACTGCCTACAGGGTGTAGCCGCCGACGGCAGTCGGCGCCATCTTTCGGGACTGAGAATCAGCGCCGACTGCCGTCGGCGGCTACACACTATGAAATCTCCCGGTTAAAGCATGGTTCAGCCGCGCAATCCTGGTCTCCAATATCGGGTTTTGCTTTTGATGCTCGCGGCGCGTTATCCAGTCTCGGCGCAGGAGAAAAAGGCGCTTGTCCTCTCTCAACCGCTCTTCCTCACGCGCCTTCTCTTCTGCCGCCGCCTTGGCTCGCTTCCCTGCTTCCTCGGCCGCCCTTGCCGGACAGCTTTCCCCATTCGGACCTTACTTGCAGGGCGGCTGGCTCGCGAGTTGAACGAGGGCTTCCTTGACCCGCGCGGCCTGAACGTCGTTGAGCGTCAGGAATCGGTCGCGGCCCTGCGGGGCGGGCGTGAAGCGCGTAAAACCATCCTCTTCCACCGTCACCTGCCCGGGCGACGAGAGGCCGAAATAGCCGCGGTCAGGCCGCACGGCGTAGAGCACGGCCGTGAGGTCCCACGTGGGCCGCTCATGCGGCGGCGGATTATAGAGGCAATACGCTTCGGCGGCCGGATGGTGCGGCACGTAGTTGAAGTCTCGCTCGATGCTCACCGCCGGATACGGCACCGCAATGCCGATCTCGAAACCGCTCCAGACAATCGGCGTCGGCCAGTTCTGCACGAGCCGCTTCGACGCGGGCAGGTCCTGGACCATGTTGAATTCCAGGTCACGGCGGGTGGTCTTGAACGCCCCGGCCATCACGGAGAGCAGCTTCACTTTCTGTTGTACCAGCTCGCGCCCGGCCAGCGGCGACGACGCATCACCCGGCGTGTCCAGCAGCGCGGCGAAGTTGGAGAAATAGCCCACCTGGACCAACACCACCGAGCCGTCCGGCTGGCGGCTCAGGACTTTGCGCAACAACGCGGCAGCTTCCGGCGCGTCGGAACTGCGCTTGAGCCGGTGCGGATAGCGGAACTGTCCGCCATCTTTAGTTTCGGCGAGCGGCAAGAACTTGCTCGGCTCGTTCGTTAGCCTGGCGTGGGTAAAGCCTATCGGGATGCCGGGCCGCCCGTAGAATGTGTTCACGGCGTCTGCGAAAGGCCCGGCCAGTTCGTCGGGCTTGGTAATCGTCACCGCGAGCAATTCGCACTCGCCCCGGCTCTGGAAGGCATGCAGCATCGAGAGCGCCAGCACGTCGTCCACGTCGTTGCCGATGTCGGTGTCGAAAATGACTTTCACCGGCGCAGCCTCGCCGGTACATGCGCAGACTATGGTGCAGACTGCGACAACACAGCAGACAAGCAACCGCAAGCAAGTCCACGGTCCAAGACCTGCGGGTAGGGCACGTCTGTCCTCAGAGCGCCGCGTTGGTAGGAGAGGTCCAGTCTGGCTCATTCCGCCCGCACGATGGCAGAAGGAGACCAAGGTGTAAAGCGGCGAGTCTTGCCATTCCGTTCGGAGTCCTCCGTAGTCGCCCGGAAGCTGCGTCCGTAATCAGGCGCATTGTTGCGCCGTCCGGCCAGGCCAATAATGCCAGCCATGCAAGGTCGAGCTAGATTCGCCTGGCAAGAGGAAACGGGGCGCATTCGCGTGTCCCCGGCAAGGCGCTGGCTGCCCGCCGGGTCAACGCGCGCCCCCGGCCGAACTTTCCCCGCCGAACCGGCCGACTGCCCTAAGCAGGAGCCTGGCCGGTTCTCCACCCGGCCCAAGCAGTTGGCGCAGCAGAAACTGGACGGGCTGCTGGAAGGCTTCTGCCCTGAACCTTGCCAGGAGGAACAGATCGCCGTGAACTCCAACGGCCTCATTCTCTTCTTGCAGTTGGCCGATATTGAGTGGGTGGAGGCAGCCGATGACTGCGTGGAACTCCACGTTGGACAGCAAACGCATCGGCTCCGCGGCACCCTCGCGGCGGTGGCCGCCAGGCTGCCGCCAGACCGTTTCCTGCGCGCCAGCCGCTCGACGCTGGTGAACCTCGAGCAGATCAAGGAACTGCAGCCGCTGTTGCACGGCGGCTACAGCGTGCTGCTGCGCAACGGCACGCGGCTGATCCTCATCTGAAACAATATGAGATGCAGTTGGCCACAGCTTGGCGGCAGCATCCTGCTCTCCCTCACACTGAGCGTCCAAGCCGCAGTGCTTTATGTTGATGTCAACAGCGCCGCTCCGGCACCGCCCTACACCAATTGGTCCACCGCCGCGACGAACATTCAGGACGCCGTTGACGCCGCGGACCCCGGCGACCTGGTTTTGGTCACCAACGGGCTGTACCAGACGGGCGGCGCAGTGATTGACGAATCCAACCGAGTTGCGGTGACCAAGCCGCTAACGATCCAGAGCGTCAACGGGCCAGCGGCGACCACGATTATGGGTTCTCGGGGAAACATCAGGCTGGACATTCCCTATGTGCGGTGCGTTTTTCTCACTAATGGCGCGGCCCTGGCCGGTTTCACCCTGACAAACGGCAGCGTCTTCAGCGAATCGGCAGAGGGGGGTGGGGGCGTTTGCGGAGCTTACTCCTACCCGTTTCCCCCCACCGCGCTGGTGTCCAACTGCGTTCTGACCGGCAACTCGGCCACCACCGAGGGCGGCGGCGCCTACGGAGTGGCGCTCAACAACTGCATCCTGACCGGAAATACTGCCAGCACGGGCGGCGGCGCATCAACCTGCATACTTAATAACTGCATGATGTCCGGCAACACGGCCAACGGCGAGGGACCGATCTCGCCAGCGGACGGCTATGGCGGGGGAGCCTATCTTTGCAATATGAACAACTGCCTGATTACCGGGAACTCGGCTTCCGTGGCCGGGGGCGGGGTCTGCATCGGCACCCTCAACAACTGCACCATAGTCAGCAATACAGCCCCCGCCGGCGGCGGCGTCTGCCCAGTTAGCATGCCAGCGCCACAGGCAGTGGCCCTGACCAACTGCATCGTCTTCGACAACTCCGCCACGAACGGCCCGAATTATCGGGCTGGCCCGGTCTTCTCGTATTGTTGCACCACCCCGCTCCCGTCCGGAGGCATCGGCAATTTCACCAATGCCCCGCTCTTCGTGAATGAGGCTGGCGGCGACTTCCATTTACAAACCAACTCCCCCTGCATCAACGCGGGCAACAATGCCTACGCGCCGGGTCCGACGGACCTGGATGGAAACCCGCGCATCGTGGGCGGCACGGTGGATATGGGCGCCTATGAATTCCAGTTCCCAACCAGCGTGATCTCCTATCAGTGGCTGCAGTACTATGGCCTGCCCACCGACGGCTCGGCGGATTATGCCGACACGGACGGCGACGGCATGAACAACTGGCAGGAATGGATTGCCGGGACCAATCCCACGAACGCCGCTTCGGCGCTGCGGATGCTGTCGGCGACCGGGACGGGTTCAGGGGTGATGGTGAGTTGGACGAGCGTCACGAACCGATCTTACTCGCTGGAGCGGGCGACGAACCTGGGCGCCTCCCCGGCCTTCTTCTTGTTGGGCAGCAACATCGCCGGCCTGGCCGGCGCCACCACCTTCACCGACACCAACGCGGTCGGCGCCGCGCCACGCTTCTACCGGGTCCTCGTGGAACAATAGGCACACTGGTCCGTTCGCTGCTCCATTGCCGCGCCTGCGGCGCGCTGGTAAGTTGCACATCGCGATGCCCGATATCGTTCTGACCACGCTCAACGCGAAGTACATCCACGCCGCGTTCGGGCTGCGTTATTTGCTGGCTAACCTCGGCCCACTGCGGGCCGCCGCCTCCATCGCAGAGTTCGACATCAACCAGCGCCCGGTTGACATCGCGGAAGCGCTGCTGGCGCGAAATCCGAAGATCATCGGCCTCGGCATTTACATCTGGAACGTCGCGCCCGCGACTGAACTCGTCGCAACCCTCAAACGGGTGCGACCAGACATCACGGTCATTCTGGGCGGGCCGGAGGTCAGTTACGAGGCGGAGACCCAGCCCATCGTGCAATTGGCAGACTATGTCATCACGGGCGAGGCGGATTTGAAGTTCGCCGAAGTCTGCCGGCAACTGTTCTCGGGCGAACGGCCAGCCGCCAGGATCATTCCCGCCGGGCCGCCCGAGTTTTCCGAGCTGGTGCTGCCCTACGATCTCTATGACGACCAGGACGTGGCGCACCGCATTATTTACGTCGAAGCCTCCCGCGGATGCCCCTTCTCGTGTGAGTTTTGCCTCTCCTCGCTGGACATCCCGGTGCGGCAGGCGCCGCTGCCTGCGTTGCTGGAGCACCTCGAGCGCCTGCTCAACCGGGGGGTGCGGCAGTTCAAGTTCGTGGATCGGACCTTTAATCTCAACCTCGAGGCCAGCCGCAGCGTCCTGGAGTTCCTGCTTGAGCGCTGCCGGCCCGGCCACTTCTTCCACTTCGAGATGGTGCCGGACCGCTTGCCGGATGCGTTGCGTGAGGTCATCACCCGATTCCCGCCCGGCGCGCTCCAGTTCGAGGTGGGGGTTCAGACGTTTAACAAGGAGGTCGCTGAATTGATCGAGCGCCGTCAGGACTATGAGCGGCTGGAAGATACCTTCCGATTCCTGCGCGGCCAGACGGGGGTTCATATCCACGCCGACCTGATCGCCGGTCTGCCGGGTGAAACGCTGGAGAGCTTTGCCGCGGGCTTTGACCGCTTGATTGCGCTGGGGCCGCATGAAATCCAGGTGGGCATTCTCAAGCGGCTGCGCGGCGCACCAATCGCCCGGCACGATGCCGAATGGCAGATGGTGTATAATCCACACCCCCCTTACGAGCTGTTGCAAAACCGGCTGATTGATTTCCCCACCATGCAGAAGCTGCGGCGCTTCGCGCGTTACTGGGACCTGGTCGGCAACAGCGGCAACTTCGTGCAGACCACGCCGCTCATCTTGTGCAAAGCAGGACACGCGTTCCGCCTGTCCCCGGATCCCACGGGAGGCATGAATCAGGGGGAACGATTCGCTCAGCCGGAGCCTGAAGCGGGGCGCGCGGCAGGCGGGACGCCTGCCCCACTTTCTCCCTTCGCGGCGTTCTTATGCTGGAGCGAATGGTTGCACCGGCGCGTGGGCCGCACGGACAGCATCGCCCTGGTCCGGCTGATGGAATTGCTGTTCGAGTTCCTGACGGTTGAGCGGAGGCTCGACCCGAGGCAGACCGCCGCAGTGATGTGGCCCGATTACCAGCGCGGTGGCCGGCACGACCAGCCCGCCTTCCTCAAAGACCTTCTCCCCTCAGACACGCCGCCGGCCTCGTCCCGTCGAACCCGCGTGGGCGTGCCCAAACGCCAGGCCCGCCATTGGGTGTAACGAAACATAACCGGATTATGAACCTGCGAAACCTATTTACCCGTTGGACATGGGGCTGGTCATGCCTCCTGCTCGTACTGCTTTTGACCTGCGCGAACCTCGCCGCCTCAGCGCCGTCTTTCGTCTCTGCCAAACCGATCTGGCCCAAGGGCCGCGAGACGGAGAAGAATCTCTTGGTCGGCTTTCGGGCAACCTTCAAAGCGCCCGCACAAGAGAAGGTCCTGCTGCGCGCCACGGGCGCCACAGTCTATCATATTTTCCTCAATGGCCGTTTTCTGGCCCACGGTCCGGCCCGCGGCCCCCACGGCTTCTTCCGGGTGGACGAGTGGGACCTCACCGACAAACTCCAGCCCGGAGCAAACGTGGTCGCCTTCGAGGTGGCGGGTTACAACGTCAACAGCTACTCACTGCTCGACCAGCCATCCTTCCTGCAGGCCGAAGTCGTGGCAGGCGGAAAGGTCCTCGCCGCAACCGGCGGCAGCGGCGCTCCTTTCACCGCCACCATTCTCAACGAGCGAGTGCAGAAAGTGCAGCGCTATAGCTTTCAGCGCCCGTTCTCGGAGGTGTATCGGCTCACCCCTGGCTGCGACCGGTGGCGCGGCGACCCGGCTCCCTCGCCAGCCGAGACCAAAGTTTCTGTCCTGCCAGCCAGGGCGCTGCTGCCCCGCCGCGTTGATTATCCCGATTACGTCATCCGCCAGCCTTCCTGGCTCGTTTCCCGGGGACAGGTCACGACCGGCCTCAAAGTGGACCAGCCCTGGAAAGACCGCTCGCTCACCGCCATCGGGCCGAAGCTCGGCGGTTACCTGGAAAACGAGTTGGAAACCATCCCCTCCCTCGAACTGCAAACCATCGCCAACGCCACCAACCAGCCGGTCAATCAACCCTGGACCCCGGGCGAGTCGCAGCTTCTCAAATCCAACGCCTGGCAGATTGTCGATTTCGGCTGCAACCTCACCGGGTTCATTGGCGCAAAGATTGCCTGCCGCAGCAAAACCCGCCTGTTCCTGACCTTTGACGAAATCCTGTCCAATGGCGATGTGGACTTCAAACGCCTGGGTTGCGTTAACATCATCAGTTACGAGTTGCAGCCGGGCAGCTATGACCTGGAATCGTTCGAACCGTACACCTTGCGCTACCTGAAGCTCATCGTGCTCGCGGGCGATTGTGAAGTTCAGAATCTCCATCTCCGGGAATATGCCAGCGCCGGCGTCTGGCAGGCGCACTTTGCCGCCAGTGATGAACGGTTCAACCGCCTTTTCGCCGCCGGCCGCGAAACCTTCCGCCAGAACGCCCTCGACCTCTTTATGGACTGCCCCTCGCGCGAGCGCGCCGGCTGGCTCTGCGACAGTTTCTTCACCTCGCGCGTCGCCAAAGACCTTTGCGGCGACACCCGCATCGAGCAGAACTTCTTCGAGAACTACCTCTTGCCCCCGAAGTTCGCCTGCCTGCCCGACGGCATGTTGCCCATGTGCTACCCCGCCGACCACAACGACGGCGTCTTCATTCCCAACTGGGCGCTCTGGTTCGTGGTCGAACTCGAGGAGTACCTCGCGCGCAGCGGCGACCGCGAAACGGTGGATGCGCTCCGGCCCCGCGTGCTGCGGCTCTTCGACTACTTCAAGAAGTTCAGGAATGAGGATGGCCTGCTGGAGAAGCTGGAAGGCTGGGTCTTCGTGGAATGGTCCGCCGCCAACTCCTTCGTGCAGGATGTCAACTATCCCTCGAACATGCTCTACGCCAAAGCGCTCGAGGCCGCCGGCAACATGTATGGCCTCTCGGAGTTGACGGAGGACGCCGAGCGCATCCGCGAGATCATCCGCCGCCAGTCTTTCGAGGCCGGGTTCTTTGCCGACAACGCCACGCGCGTGAACGGCAAACTACAGACCACCACCAACCGCACCGAGGTCTGCCAATACTCCGCTTTCTACTTCGACGTGGCCAGGCCGGAGACCCACTCGGAGCTGTGGCACCGGCTGCTCAAGGATTTCGGCCCGCAGCGCAAGCAGACGAAGGCCTTCCCCGAAGTCCATCCGGCCAACGCCTTTATCGGGAATGTCCTGCGGCTCGAACTGCTCTCCCGCTACGGCCTCTGCCAGCAGTTGCTCGATGAATCGCTCGCCTACCAGCTCTACATGGCCGACCGCACCGGCACGCTCTGGGAAAACGACGGCGCGTACGCGAGTTGCAACCACGGCTTTGCCTCTCACGGCGGCGTGCACGTTCTCTATCGCGATGTCTTGGGCCTCCAGCAGGTGGACACCGTCAACAAGAGCGTCCAACTCCGCTTCACCGACTCGCGCCTGGACTGGTGCGAAGGACGCCTGCCGACCGTGGACGGTCCAGTCGAACTCCGCTGGCGCAAAGACGCCGGCAAACTGGTTTACCAGATCGCCGTTCCCGCCGGCTACACCATCAAGACCGAAAACCGCAGCGGCCTGCAGGCAGTCCAGCGTTGAACGCTTGCCGGCCACCGCGTCCGGACGAGGGGGGCGAAACTTGACCTGGGTGCCGGATTAGATTAGCATCTTCTGCATGAAATCTACTGATTTAACCATCACCGAACTGGCTGCTTCGGCCCCCAAAGCCATTCGGGAGACCGAAATTGTTGGCATTCGCGGAATCACCCGCAACGGCAAGTCGGTTGCCTTTCTGGTATCCAGGTCCGTCATGGAATCCATCCTTGAAACGATGGAGTTGCAAAAGGACAAGCGGCTCATGGACCTGGTTAAAGCGGACAAGGCTGGCCGGATTTCATTTACCCCGGTTCCCGGTGAAGGCTGAAGTTCAATGGTCCAGCCAGGTGGCTGAGTTTGTGGGCTCGCTGGCGCCGGACCCCAAGAAGAAACTCCGCGCCGGAATCCGTGCGCCGCTCAGGTCGCCCGTTTGGTGGCCGGGTCGCTCCACTTGAATATCAGCGGGTTGGAATTCGTCAAACCCTTGTAACCTTGGCAACGGTTTGGGCGTCTATGCTCAGACCGGGCCGCTTCGGCAAACCACGCCGCTGCGAGGCTGGAGGAAGCGCGTGGCCGGAGCGGGGACCGGGCGAAAATGGGGCGCGGGAGGCAGGAAAAGTCCTAGGAACAAGCAAGGAACATCCTAGGAACATGCTTGGAGCTATAGAGGCGCCACGGTATTGCCCCGGTGCCACCACGGCGTCTCTGTGGCCCCTCAAGCTTCTGTATCTGTGACCTCTGTGCAATCTGTGGCCGAATTCACCTCCCGGATTCAAGTTCAAGCCTGTCTTTCCCTCCCCATTTCTCTGCCCCTTGCGTCTTTGCCCACATCAGCCTTCGTCGCATATTCGGGCTCTGCGAGGCGTAACTGCGGTCATCCAGGTTGACGAACCCGTTCCGGAGGCAGGGCAGCAAAGTGCCCAGCACGAGGACAAACAGCAGAACGGGCAGCCACAGCCCTCGCTCCGCGGGGTTGGGGTTTCGGCGGTCAACAGCCATAAGTCTTTGCGCCAGGAACATGCAGCCAAAAAGACGGGAAAGGAAACTATTCTCGCATTTTCACGGAGCGAAACCACAGGTGAAAATAAATGAAAATAAGTCTTGCACCCCGAGGCGCAATTCTGTAAAAAGCAGCCGTTCGACAATGCAAGTTTTGAAATGTTAAACGTCCCGCAAAACTTAGTGCGTCAACGCCGCATGGCCAACCGGACCACTGCGCCAACCGCAGTGGCCTGCCCGCCAGCGGCAGCCTCGCCCAACCATAAACAATAAACAAAAGTATGAACTCAAAATCCTTCACCACCGCGGCCCTCGCCGCCCTCACCAGCGCTTCGCTCCTGCTCAACGCCCGAGCGGACATCACCACCGGCCTCGTCGGTTATTGGAACTTTGACGAGGGCAGCGGGACCACCGTAAACGATACCTCCGGCACCAGCCCAGCCAATACCGGCACGCTGACGGGTACGCCGGCCTGGACCACCAACGGGTGGTTCAACGACGCCCTTCTCTTCAATCCGGCCGACACCGTGGATGCGGTCGTCATCCCCAATAGCGCCAGCATGAATTTCGACTCCGCCAGCGGCGGCACCCTGGCATTCACTCTCGCCGCCTGGGTCAATATCAGTTCGGGCAGCCAAATCAGCGGCGCCGCCCTCTTCAACAAAGGCTACGGCGGCAAGGAACAATACGAATTGGACCTTTATACCGGCGCGGAATTCCGGTTTTACGTCCGTAATACCGCCGGCACCGCCTCCACCTCGGTCGTTGGCTCGGCCAATACTTACAACACCAACGCCTGGCAACACGTGGCCGTCACTTACAACACCACGACGATGTACCTTTATGTCAATGGCGCGCTCGTTTCCTCGCACGCCTCCCTTGCCACGGGGCTTTTCACCACGACCTCCAATGTGTACATTGGAAATCGTTGGTCCGGAGCCGCCACCGGCCTTAACTCGCAGTTTCATGGCATGATAGACGACGCGCGCATCTACAACCGGGCCTTGCTCGCCACCGACATTTATCAACTCTATACCAACAACGCCCCTGCCCCGGTCATCACCGAACAACCGCAGAGCGTCACCGCGTTGGTCGGGCAAACCGCCACCTTTTGGGTCAACGCGGGCCTGGCCGGTTTGCCGGTCACTTACCAATGGTACACCAACAACACCCCGATTGCCGGCGCGACCAGTTCGGTTTATACCACGCCCCAGCTTACGGTGACCCCGTATAATGGCCTGCAGTACACGGTGGTGGCCACCAGCGTGGCTAGCCTCTCCACGACCAGCACCGTTGCCAACTTGACGGTCTCGTCCACCACCCCCCCAACTGTTTTCTCCGCCACCAAATCGGCGGCCAGTGCGTACAACGTCGTGGTGGTCTATTCCGAGCCGGTCAGCGCCACGGCTCTCAACACCGCCAATTACTCGTTGAGCGGCCTTGGCGCCCCCGCGTCCGTCGCCGCCGGCAGCCAGGCCAATCAGGTCGTTCTCACCATGGCGTCGGCCTTGAGTTCGACCACCGCCTATACCCTGACGATTCAAAACGTGCAGGACTTGTCGGGCAACACCATCGCCAACACCACCGTTACGGTCTTCCCGGCCAACCTGGCCCTTTGGCTTCGCGCCGATGCCGGCGTGCTGACGGATGCGGGCGGCAACGTCAGCCAATGGCTGGATCAATCGCCCAACGCCAACAACGCGATGGCCGCGGCTTCACCCCATCGGCCCGCCTTCCTCGCCAGCTCGATCAATGGGGAACCGGCGCTCAGTTTCAGTGCGGCCAGCCTCCAGTTTCTCACCAACGCCCCCTCATCGTCCCTCGCCATCGCCGGCGATATTTCAATCTTTGTGTTGGCCAATATGGCCGACGCCAGCATGTCCCGGACCTTGGTTGCCAAAGCGAAGGTGAACCAACCGGCGCCCTATGATTACTATTACGGCGCGTCCAAGGTCACTTTTCTCCGCGGCAACGGGACGGTCAATGGCAGTCTTAATAGTAGCACCCTTCCCTCTGCCGGAGTGGCGCATCTCTTTGGGGTGGTGATGGCGGGAACCGCTGTCACCAATTACACCGATGCCAACACCAACGGGATCGGCACGATCAGCACCACCATCGCCGATGCCGGCACTCCGTTGTACATTGGCGCGCGCGACGATTTCGGCACGATCATGAACGGCACCATCGCCGAAATCATGATCTTCAGCCAGGCCCTCTCCGGCATGGATCTGACCAATGTTAACACTTATTTGGGAACCAAATACCTCCCGTTGACCATCACCACCCAGCCCCACGGCGTTTCCTGTTATGTGAACGAGACAGTGTTATTGGCGGTGGCCGTGAACCCCGCCTCCCTGCAACCGGTCACTTACCAGTGGTACCTAAATGGCGGCGCCTTGACCGCCGATGCTCACGGCGGGACTACTGCCAACCTCACCATCTCTCCCGCCGCCGCCGGGGATGCGGGCACCTACACCGTGGTCATCAGCAATCCCTTGGGGTCTGTAACAATAATTCAGGCACGCTGGCCGGTTTTGCTGACACCACCTTTACTACCATGTGGACCAGTGGCCAGATCAACGGCGCTTTGGCCTTTGATGGCGACGGCTCCGGCTCGAATGTCGTGGCGGTTCCGAGCGTCGGCACTCTCGCCCCGAGCGTGCTGGACTTCTCCGCCAATGGCGCGTCGGGCACCCCCGCGTTCACCCTCTCGGCCTGGGTCAAGGGCAGCGCCACGCAGACCAACGGCGCCGGAGTCATCGCCGCCGGCAGCGGCAACGGCGGCGAACAATATACGCTCGACATCTATGGCGGCCATTACCGTTTCTACGTCCGCGACACGAACGGCGTGGTGTTCACCGCCCAAACCACCCTGGCGCCCAATGGATTCTTTCAGCATGTCGCCGCCGTCTTCAATGCCATTGATGGCACCATGAAGTGTTATACCAACGGCGCCCTGGCGGCTCAGGTGATTCCGTCCTTTTCCCTCCATACCAACAACTCGCCCATGAACATTGGCAACCGCCAGCCCGGCACGAACGTGACCGTTTATGGCAACGCCTTCAACGGCAGCCTGGACGACGTGCGGGTTTACAACCGCGACCTCACCTCCGCCGACGTGTATGCCCTCTACGCCGCCGCGGCGTTTCCGGCGATTCTCTCCACCAGCAGCAATGCCCCGGCCCTCTATGTCGGCAGCGCCCCCCCGACGTACTCGGTGACGGCGCAAGGCGCCGCGCCCCTTTATTATCTGTGGTACACCAACGGCGTGGCCGCCGCGAGCAATGCCAGTGGCAGTTACACCCTCCCCGGCGCGGCCAGCGCGCAGCCCGGGACCTACACCAATTATTGCATCGTCACCAATGTTCTGGGTTCGGCCACCACCGCCGTCTGGACCATTACCTTCGTCGCTCAGCCCACCGACAATTATGGGTCCACCGTGTTCAACAACAACGGCCCCATCACCGCCTGGTGGCGCTTGAGCGAACAGGCTAACAACCAAGCCAACGGCAATCCGGGAGCCATTGCCTACGACTATATCGGCGGCCATAACTGTGTCTATACCAACACGCTGCTCGCCCAGCCGGGCTACAGCCCCGTCCTCCAACCCAACACCGCCGCCCTCTTTGGAGTTTTCGCCAGCTCGAACAGTTATGCCGGTGAAATTGACGGCTCCAGCTATGGCCTACCCAATGTTAACTTCGCGGTGCCGACCAACCACAACGCCGAGTTTTCTGTCGAAGCCTGGGTCAAGGCCACCAATCCCGTGCCTTCCAGCGCCGGGATTGTCGCCAAAGGCTATGGCAGCGGCGGCGAGCAGTTCGACCTGGACATCGCCCCGCAATTCCGCTTCTTCTTCCGCGACGCCTCCGGCGCCACTCACGGCCCCACCTCCTCCATTATTCCTATCGTCGGCCAGTGGTATCACGTGGTCGGCGTCGCCGACACGCAAAACGGAGTAGTGCGTCTCTATGTCAACGGGGTGGACGTCGTCGATACCACCGGTATCACGAATAATGGCGTAGGGGTGCTCACCGCCACGGCGGGTTCCCTCCCGGGCGATAACCGGGTCAGCATCGGCTCCCGGACCTCGAGCAAAACCGTCACCGCTTACGACCTGCAATTCCCGGGCGACATCGCTGATGTGGCGCTTTACCCCTACGCCTTGTCGGCAACTCAGGTGGGCCTCGACTACGCGGCCTCCAGCGTTCCCCCGGCCATCACCAGTTCCATGCCTCCTCTCATCCCCACCAATCTGTTCACGGTGTATGTCGGGGACAGCGCTTCCTTCTCGCTAACCGCGTCCGGCGCCCCCACCCTTTCTTATCACTGGTACACCAACGGCGTGCTCGTCTCGGGCGCCACCGGCACCAGTGATGCCTTCACCGATCTGCCGGCCGGAAGGCTCACCAATTCCTGCATTGTCTCCAATCTCGCCGGCGCCGCCACCAACACTTGGATACTCAACGTCCTCGCCGCTCCAGCCAATCCCTATCCCCAGGCCGTCCTGGCCCTTAATCCGGTGGGCTATTGGCGCCTCAACGAACCGGATAACGGGCTGAATAACGGCAACGCCGGCGCCGCCTGCATTGATTCCGTAGGCGGCCATGACGGCGTTTACAACAATGTCCAGCTCGGCCTGACCCCAAGCTATAGTACCGCCACTGATCCCAACGAAACTGCCGCCCAGTTCGGCGTCTTCGCCACCGCCAACAGCTATGTCAGCGGGATTGAAGGCATCAGCTTTGCGGCGCCCAACGGCACGAGCGCCAATTTCTCGATTGTCGCCTGGGTGAATCCCACCGTGAATCCCGGGGGCGCCACCACCATGATCACCCAGGGTGCCTATGGCTCCGACGACACGATGGTCCTCGACTTTACCGCCTCCGGCGCCACGCCCTACAGGTACCGTTGGTATATTCGCAATGCGAATGGCCAGGTCGAAAATGCGGTTTCCACGATCACGCCGGACGGCAACTGGCATTTATTGGCGGGGGTTTGCGATGAGACCGACGGAGCGCTGAACCTTTACCTTGACGGCCAACTGGCCGTCTCCACGGGTATCACGCCGGGAACCGGCCTCCGTGCCCCCGCAAATCCTGCGGTCATCATTGGCTCGGGCACCAGCGTGTCTCCCTACACCAGCTATAACCAACAGTACAAAGGCCAAATGAGCGACGTGGCGATTTACAACTACGCCTTGACCTCAACTCAGGTGGCGGGCCTCTTCAACGCCTCCGGCCAGGCCCCGATCTTTTCCCTGCTCTCCTCCACCAATATCGGCGCGGGCGCCACGCTCACCGTGACCGCAACGGTGACGATTGGCACACCGCCGTTGTCCTTCATTTGGTATGATGCGAATGCCACTTCCGTGATGCCGGCACAAACCAACGCCACCCTCGTGGTCACCAACATTCAAGCCAGCGACACCTACTACCTGACCGTGAGCAACGCCTATGGCGCGCCCCAGTCCTACGTCTCCGTGACGGTTGTGCCCGGCTGCCCGCAGTTTGCTCCCGGTGGGGATATTTCTCCCATTAACACGTCGGTTTACGCGGGAACCCCTGTGCCCTACTCCGTCGCGGCCTACGGCTCGCAGCCGCTCTATTACCAATGGTTCAATGGGGCGGCCCCCATTTCGGGCGCAACCAATTCCACCTACACCGCGACCACCACCGTGGGCACGACCACTTACAGTTGCACCATCAGCAACTCCTACAGCGGCGGCTGCGCGATCAGCAGTTCTCCCGCCACACTGGTGGGGGTCCCCCTGCCAACCAGCCTCTACGCGCTGACGGTTTTGACGAGCAATACCCCCCCGATTGCCTACTGGCGCCTCGATGAGCCGGATGACAGGAATAATGATGGCAATTACGGAGCCACCGCGTACGACTACGTCGGCCAGCACAACGCCGTTTACTACGGCGTTGAGCTTAGCCAGCCCGGTTACAACCCGACCGATCCCGACACCGCCGCCTTGTTCGGAGTTTTTGCGACGGCGAACAGCTATGCCGGCGAGAATGGGAACTCGGCCAATACCACGACCAACATCGACTTCTCCGCCGCCGCCATCGGGGGCAACGCCGAGTTCTCGGTGGAAGCCTGGGTGAAAACCACTAATTCGCAGTCCTCCGGCGCCGCCATTGTCGCCAAGGGCTGGAGCGGCGGCGGGGAACAATTCATTCTCGATTGCACCAGCGGCGAATTCTGTTTCCATTTCCGCTTAAACGACGACGAAATCGTAACTTGCCAGTCCGCCGTCCTTGTCAACGACGGCCTCTGGCACCATCTAGTCGGAGTATGCGACCAGGAAGGCACCCTGGCGTACCTTTATGTTGATGGCGTGGATTCCGTCCAGGCCGACGTACAGGCCGGGAAAGGAGTTATGGAGCCGGCGAGCGCCACCGACCCGGCGGCCGATCTGGTCAGCATCGGCGCGCGGGCGGCGAGTAGAACCGCCACCACTTTAGCCGACCAATTCGTGGGCACGATTGACGAAGTGGCCCTGTACAATTACCCCTTGACCGCAGCCCAGGTGTTGGCGCACTACACGGCGGGAACCACTGTTGTCACCCCAACGATCAGCGCGGTGCCTTCCGGGACCAATTTGGTGGTCACCTACACCGGCACGCTGCTGTCCTCCACCAATGTGACCGGGCCTTACAGCAACGTGACCGATGCGACTTCTTCGCCGTACACGGTCCCGGCCACCAATGCGCAGATGTACTTCCGGTCGAGTGCTCCGTAATCACAAACCGGCAAATCGGCGTTTGATGGGCAACCGTTGGCTGGCCAACGGTTGCCCTTTCCAACCCGCTATCCTGGAAAACCATTGTTAAAATCCATCGTTATGAAAAACCGCCTCCTGAATTCAGCAAGATTCATCCCCGCCGCCTTGTGCCTGTGGTGCTTCCTCCTGGCCAATCACGCCGGGGCTTATGTTCTCTATTGGGACCCCGACGGGCCGACCCAGAACGGCAGCACCGGCACATGGGACACCACCAGCTTCCAGTGGTCTCCGTTTACCAGCCTGCAGGCTTCCCCCGTTGCCTGGACCAATGCCGATGCGGCCTGTTTTTGCGCCGGCACCACACCCGGATACACCGGGGACCTTACGATCAGCGTGAACTCGGCCATCACCATGGCCGGCATTTATAACGGATCGCTCACCCCGCCCGGCTGCACCCTGACGATTACCGGCACCGGCTCATTGAATATAGCTTCGGGTGTCACGGCTGCCCTCAGCACCGGCGGCAGCGATAACGATCCCACATACGTGTATGTGCCGTTCACCGGACCCGGGATTCTTGAACCCGAAGGCCACTGCAACTGCTATTTGTATGGCATGAATACCCATTCGGGCGGGACTATCCTCGGTCAGACCGGCATTCTGTACTTTACCAACGCCGCCGCTTTTGGCACCGGTCCCATTACCCTGTTGGCCAGCGGTGGTGCGCTTGAGCTCAACGGGAGTTCGGCCGTTACCATCACCAATGCGGTCACCGCCGCGTCGGTGAGTCTGAATATCGTCGGCAACCCCGCGGGCTTGACCTTCAGCGGCCCTTGGGATTTGGGCACCACTACGCCGACCCTCGGCACGGGCAACACGCCCGGGAACCTCGTCATCATCTCCGGTGTGATTAGCGGTTCCGGCGGCCTTAGCCTATTTGACTACGGCACCCTCGAGCTCACCGCCACCAACTTCTACAACGGCCTCACCACCAACAGCACCGCCACCCTCCAACTCGGCGACGGCGTGTCGAGGAACGGCGTCGTCGCGGGCAACATCGCCAACAACGCCACCCTGATTTTCGCCAACCCGTACCCGCAGACCTACTCCTACCTCCATGCCGGAATCATCAGTGGAACCGGTTCGTTGACCAAGCAGGGCGCGGGCGTCCTGACACTCCAAGGCCCCAATACCTATACCGGCGCGACTACGCTCAGCGCGGGCACGCTGCAGGTGGATTACGCCGAAGTGCCGGGAACGAGCGGGCCTCTGGGCGCCTCGGCTGCGGCCAATGCGGGTTCCATCGTCTTGAGCGGCGGCACGCTCCAATACTCCAGCGCGAACAAGAACGACTACTCCGGTCGCTTCAGCGCCTCCAGCTCGGCCTACAACATTGACGTCAACGGCCAGACCGTCACCTTCGCCACCTCCTTCACCAGCAGCGGCGCTCCGCTGACACTCAGTGACAGCAAAGGCGGCGGCAAATTGACGCTCTCGGCCGCGAACACCTACAGCGGCGGCACAACCGTCAGTGCCGGCACTCTCGATGCCTCAGTCAACGGCGCCCTCGGCAGCGGAAACGTCACGGTGGCCAGTGGCGCCACTTTGGAACTGGACGCCAGCGGCGCCATCAACTCCGCTGCCGAATTGATCCTCAACCCGGGCGCGCCTCACGTTTTCCTGAATTACTCCGGCACCAACACCATCCACGCTATCTCCCTTGATGGCGGGGCGACTGACGGAGTCGCGGGCGTCTATGGCGCGAACGGGGGCGCGAATAATCCCGGTGGCGTCTTTACGGGCACTGGTTTCCTGAACGTCACCACCGGCTCTTCCGCTATCCTGAGCGTCACCCCCAATGGGGGGAATTCGTTTACCTTGAAGCTCGTCGGCACCTATCAGGCGCAATATTACCTCGTCGCTCAGACCAACGTTGCCGAGCCAATGGCCAACTGGCACGCGGTGCCGGGCAGCACCAATACGGTCACCAACCCCAGCGGCCTGTGGTACGTCATCGTGACCAATCGCGCTCCGGCCTTTTACCGGGCGCGGGCGATGTGAGGCTGAGCCTTAGTAGCGCAGGCCTCTGGCCTGCGGGTTCCGTCCAGCGCACGCCCGCCGTGCGCCGCAACCGCAACCGCTGCCCCGGCCGCTCGCCGGGTTGCCAACGGGCGTATTGCCCAAACAGGCCGGTCGTGGGGCGCGCTGTCCCCAGCGCGCCGCCCAAGACAGCCTTTACCCTCATCGAGTTGCTGGTGGTGATTGCCATCATTGCCATTCTGGCAGCGTTGCTGTTGCCGGCTTTAAGCAAGGCCAAGGAAAAAGCCAAGGCCGCGCAATGCCTCAGCAATATGAAGCAGTTGCAAGTGTGTTACCGGATGTATGTGGACGACAACAACGATTCCCTGCCCCCTAACGAATCCGAGGGCGCCAACATTACCACCACCAATTCGTGGGTCAGCGGCGACGCGCAGACCGACACCACGCCGGACAATATCAAGCAGGGACTTCTTTTCCCGTACAATACGTCCGTTGCCATCTACGTTTGCCCGTCGAACACCAGGTTGACACCACCACTGCTGCCGCTCTATCCGCAGGGCGCGCCCATGACCCGCACCTGCTCGATTGATTACGCCTTGCACGGAAGCATCGGTTCCGGCGCCACCACCTATAATGGCATTACTCCGCTCACTACGTTCAGTGCGATTGTCAACCCGGGGGTCTCCCAAAAGCTCGTGTTTGTGGACGAGAACGAATATAGCGTCGGCGATGGGTGCTTCGGCATCTATCCCGTCAGCTCCGGCAAAAATGCCTGGTGGAACCTCCCGGGCAGCCGCCATAGCAAAGGGTGCGTCTTTTCCTTCGCCGACGGCCATGCCGAGTATTGGAAATGGCACGGCACCGCCGTCCTCACCTACGTGGCCGCCGGCCAGCCCGCCGACCCCGTGGGCACCTCCGATGACCTTCCCCGAGTCCAGCATGCCACACTCCCTTGACCGGGATATTTCATGCCTGCGGGGCTGGAACGCCGGTTTCCCAACCGGCTTATGGCGCCCGCACTCGTCACCTGTATCCTTTGTTAGCAGGCCGTGCCCGCCATTTCCCGCTCCGTTAGGGAGGCGGGTTGCGTGTTGCGTGAGGGGGCAGACCTGAAACTCATGCGGTTTTTAGCCAGGTTTATTTTATGGCGTGGACATGGCATTCCCTAGAGAGGCGGCGATGGACGTGGGTTACTTGGCGCTCGGCGCAACGCACGACCGGAAGCGCTCCAATCAGAGAGTGTTTAGCGAGGTTTTGGCCCTAGCTGGAGTGGAAGCGAGCTGGCCCGGCCGGGCGGTTGCGGTGCTGACCAACTTCGTGCAGTTATGCTGGCTGGCTTTTCCGCTCCGTCTTCAATCGCAGTTGGCCGCAAGCCGCGTCAATGTCGCCGCCCTTTTCCCGGCGCAGCGTCGCGCTGACCTTGCTTTTCTCCAGCGCTTTGAGAAAGGCCTCCTGCGCTGCCTCGCCCGGGCGCTCCCAGCGCAGACCCTCGACCCGGTTGTAAGGAATCAAATTCACCTTTGCCTTGAGCCGCCGCGCCAGGGCCGCCAGCGGCTTGACCTGGTCCAGTCCGTCGTTCACGCCGGCAATCAAGACGTACTCGAACGTGATCATCCGCCCCCTCTTCTGCTGATAATACTCGCAGGCCGCCGTCAACTCGCGGAGGGGATACTTGCGATTGACGGGCATGATTTTATTGCGCGTTCCGTCCGTCGCGCCGTGCAGGGAAATCGCCAGCCGGAATTGCAGCGGCTCCTCGGCCAGCTCGCGGATTTGCGGCGCCAGGCCGCTGGTTGAAATCGTGATCTTGCGCGCGCCGATTCCCCCGCCCCACGGCGCATTTAGAATCTTCAGCGCCTTGAGCAGGTTCTCGTAGTTCGCCAGCGGCTCCCCCATCCCCATGATGACCAGGTTGCTGACGAGGCGAGACTGCGGGTTGAGGGTTGAGGGTTGGGGGTCGGGCGATACGTGATGCGTGAAACGTGAAACGTGATGCGTGATGCGTGATGCGTGATTATCAAGACCGGATTCCGGGTCGTGACCCCCACTGCCAGTCCCCTGACCTTGGACTTT